>CAZHCK010000051.1:0-17536 GCA_964530915.1 uncultured Cloacibacterium sp.
GATTTAATGGAATGAAAAGTTTAAATCCAATAGAATTTTTAGTTTCTGGGTTAATTTTGGCGTTTATTACAATGTTAAATTTTTATTTTGTATAAAAAAGTGTATCAACAATGAAAAACATTGCAAAAATTACAATAATAATCTCAATCTTTTTCAATCTTTTTTTATTTGGGATTTATTTTTGGGCGCTAACAGATAAAATTCAAAATCCAGAGTTTAAAAATTTACCTTTAAAAGATTATTTGTTTATTGGGATTGGATTAATTGTTTTTGCAATTATAAATGTTATTTTTGCAAGGAATATTTTCCAAAATCAACCATCATCTAACATCCATCACCCTTCATAAAAATGATATTAGTTACAGGTGCAACAGGAATTCTCGGAAGAGTAATCGTTTTAGAACAGCTAAAACGTGGCAAATCAGTACGCGCTACAAAAAGAAAATCCAGCAATCTGCAGGAGGTTAGAAAATCATTCCAATTTTATACAAAAACTCCTAATGAATATTTTGATTCAATTGAATGGATAGAAGTAGATTTCGAAGATATTCATTCGCTACAAAATGCCTTAAATGGAGTTGAAGAGGTTTATCATTGTGCTGCTAAAGTGAGTTTTCATCCTAAAGATGAAAAAAAAATGTATCAAACTAATATTGAAGGCACCAAACAACTTCTATTTGCTTGTCAAAATTCTTCGGTGAAGAAATTCCTTTTTGTAAGTTCTATCGCAGTTTTAGATGGATTGAATGAAAACGGAGAATTAGACGAAAGTTCTGATTTTAATCTGAAAATCGACCATTCTGCGTATGCTATTTCTAAACATTTCTCGGAAATGGAAGTTTGGCGTGCATCAGCAGAAGGTTTAAACACGGTAATTGTAAATCCGGGAATCATAATCGGTAGCGGAAATTGGAAAGAAAGCAGCGGAACTTTATTCAAGGAATTGGGAGAGAATGCTTATACATTTTCTGGCGGAACTTCTTATGTAGATGTTCGAGATGTGGCTCAAATTTCCATTGAATTGATTGAAAAAAATATTTTTGGCGAAAGATTTATCTTAATTTCTGAAAATAAAAAATACCAAGACGTTGCCAATTTTATCAAACAAAAGTTAGGAAAAAAAGCAGTAAAAATCGTTCCAAATGGTTTATTGAAAACGGGAGTTTTCTTAGATTCAGTTTTAGGTTGGCTTATTTCTCCACTGAAAATGGCGAATAAAGTAAATGTGCAATCGGTTACTGAATTCAATAAAATATCAAATAAAAAAATCAAAGAAAAGCTCAATTATCAGTTCATTCCACTGGAAGAAAGTTTAGCGTTTCATCTAGAAAATTATAAAAAAGACAAAAGTTTTAATAAATAAAAATTCCCCTTCTTTGAAGGGGTGGCGAAATTTTCGTAGAAAATTTTGACGGGGTAGTTAAAAAATATTTGTGCTCTTTGCGTTTAAAAAAATTATGGAAAATCAATTTTTAGGAAATCAACATTTCAATATATCAAATCAAGTGGTGTCTGCAACTTGTCCGTCAAACATTGCCTTAATCAAATATTGGGGGAAATACGCTAACCAAATTCCTGCAAATCCAAGTATTTCATATACTTTGAATCATTGCAATACCCAAACTTCAATGGAGTTTTTGGCAAATGAACCCTTTTCTGTACAAACTTTTTTAGCAGGAAATGAAGAATTGAAATTTGCAGAAAAAATAGAAAAATATTTCAAAAATATTGAACAATATTTGCCTTGGATTCTCAAAGGAAAATACATTATTAAAACTGAAAATACATTTCCGCACAGTTCAGGAATTGCAAGCTCTGCTTCTGGTTTTGGAGCGATTGCAAGTTGTTTGATAGAGTTGGATAAAGTTTTCACCAACGCAGGAATTGATGTAAAGAAAACTTCATTTTTAGCGCGTTTAGGAAGTGGAAGTGCTTGCAGAAGTTTGTACAACGGACTTGTAGTTTGGGGAAAAACGGATGAAGTAGAAGGAAGTTCAGATTTATACGCAGTAAAATATCCTGATGAAGAAATTCACCCAATTTTTAAGAATTTCAATGATTGGGTTTTACTCATTCACGAAGGTCAAAAAACGGTGAGTTCTACGGTTGGACATGGTTTAATGAACACCAATCCTTATGCAGAAAGGCGTTTCCAAGAAGCGAGAGAGAATTTTGTTCCTTTAAAAGAAATTCTAAAAACAGGAAATTTAGAAAAATTTATCACATTGGTAGAACATGAAGCGTTAACCCTTCACGCGATGATGATGATGAGCGAGCCTGCTTTTATTTTGATGAAAACAGGAACGTTAGAAGTCATTAATAAACTTTGGAATTTCCGCAAAGAAACAGGTCATCCATTATTTTTCACGCTTGATGCTGGTGCAAATGTTCACTTGCTTTTCCCAGAAAACGAAAGCACAAAAGCCATAAAAGATTTTATCTCTGCAGAATTGTTACCTCATACTCAAAAAGGTGGAGTCGTAAAAGATGTGATGAAATTTTAAAAATAAATAAAAACGGGCTTTGGCTCGTTTTTTTGTTTTAATCTTAAAAATAAACTCGGTTTTTAATAGAAAAAGTAGCCATTTCTTACCTTACATCAATTCATTCGCTTCTCAGAAATGGTAATTTTGAAGAAAATTTAGAAAATGAAAAAATTCGAAATAGGAGTTGGAATGTTTGGCGATTTGGCTTTCGATAAAGAAACCAGAAAATTTGCCGATCCTCAACAAAAATTACAGGAAATTTTAGCGGAAATAAAATTGGCAGATGAATTAGGAATAGATGTTTTTGCTTTGGGCGAACATCATAGACCAGATTATGTGGTTTCTTCTCCAGAAATGGTGCTTTCTGCAGCTGCGTCTATCACTAAAAATATCAAACTCATTAGCGCCGTTACGGTTCTCAGTTCAGCAGAACCCGTAAAAGTGTATCAAGATTTTTCCACTTTAGATTTAATTTCTGGTGGAAGAGCCGAAATTGGTGTAGGTAGAGGAAGTTTCATAGAATCTTTTCCGCTTTTTGGTTACGATTTAGATGATTATCACGAACTTTTTGAAGAAAAATTAGATTTATTACTCAAAATAAATACTCAAGAAAAGGTAACTTGGAAGGGTAAACTTCGTGCTCCTATGGAAAATCAAACGGTTTATCCTAGAGCCACGAACAACGGAAAATTACCAGTTTGGATTGCAGTAGGCGGAACTCCAGAATCTGTGTTAAGAGCTGCTAGATTAGGTTTGCCATTAATCGTGGCAATTATTGGTGGTTTGCCAAGACAGTTTAAACCTTTGATTGATTTTTACAAAAAAGAATATCTGAGACACGGTCACAATCCAGAGGAAATGCAAATCGGGATTCACTCTCACACTTTAGTCAGCGAAGATTCTGAGGTAATTGATGGGTATTTTGAAAACTATGCGGCTCAAATGAACAGAATCGGCAGTTCTAGAGGTTGGTCTGCTTACACTAAAATGCAATATGAAGGCGGCAGAAGCAAAGAAGGCGCTCTATTTATTGGGAATTCTGATGAGGTAGCCGAAAAAATCAATACCGTGAAAGAAATGTTTGGTTTAACCAGATACATCGCTCACATGGATGTTGGCGCGCCTAAGCACGAGGTGATGATGAAAAGTATTGAATTATTCGGAACGAAAGTGGCGGAAAAAGTAAGATAAATTAAAGGTTATGAAAATACATCACATCGCTATTATTTGCTCTGATTATCAGGTTTCTAAAAATTTTTACACGGAAGTTTTAGGGCTAAATATCATCAGAGAAGTTTACCGAGAAGAAAGACAATCTTATAAGCTAGATTTGGCGATTGGTGATGATTATGTCATTGAATTATTTTCTTTTCTAAATCCACCGAAAAGACCTTCCAGACCAGAAAGTTGTGGTTTGAGACATTTGGCTTTTGCATTAGAAAATGTGGAACAGAAAAGAGCGGAATTATTGCAAAAAGGAGTGAATTGTGAAGAAATCAGAATAGATGAATTTACCGAGAAAAAATTCTTTTTCATCGCAGATCCAGATGATTTGCCTTTAGAATTTTACGAAATGTAACTTTTCAAAATCTCAAAAGACTTATTTATTGAATTTTTAAGAAATTTTTGTGAGTTTTGAACAAATATTTCTGAAACGCAAAGTTTTATTTTAACAGCAATCAAACAAAGAAAGCAAAGTTTTTTCGCTTTGCGAATTTTTAAGCTTACGCTTCAAGCGAATTATTTCGCTTCTTTGCTACCTTAAAATAGATTTAAATTTTTTATCTTCTTTGCGTTTATTAAAAAATAATATGTAATAAATTTTGATATGAAAAAAATCTTATTTCTCCTGATTTCCAGTTTTTCTTTTGCTCAAAATACATCAAAAAAAGAAATCATAAAACCTATTGAAAAACTTTTCAATGCAATGAAATCTGCAGATTCTCTTGGCGTGAAGAACGCTTTTTCTGGTTCTGCCATTATGCAGACTTTTGGTAAAAATCTAGAAATAAGAACCGAAAAGGTAGAAGATTTTGCCAAACAAGTTGGCGCTTCTAAAGAAGGTGATTTAGACGAAAGATTCACCATTTCTAAAATTTTGGTTGATGGAAATATGGCTTCGGTTTGGGTTCCGTATCAGTTTTATTATAAAGGTAATTTTTCTCATTGTGGGGTCAATAGTTTCCAACTGGCGAAAATCAATAACGAATGGAAAATTCAATATATCATTGATACTCGAAGAAAAAAATGTGATTAGATTTCATCTTCTGTAGTGACTTCTTCTCGGTTGTCGCTTTTTTCTTTTTTCCCTTCTTCAATCAGTTGGTTTACTTCGTGAATTTCGCCGTTTTCTAAAGTTTTGATTTCCTCTTTTTGTTCATCATTTTCACGGTCAATAAAAAAACTGAATCCCAATGGAAAATGGTCTGAACCAATGCTAGGATAAGTGAAAATTTCTTTCACAAAAATCTCTTTGCTGTGATATAATAAATCAAGCGGAACTCTGAAAAACCAATTTTTAGCATGAAAAGTTGCGAAAATTCCTCTGCCAATTCTCGCATCTATGAGTTCGCTGGTTTTTCTAAATAATTGCGAAGAATACGCCCAAGCTACGTTGTTAAAATCTCCCGAAACCAAAACGGGGATTTTATAATTTTTGACTTTTTTGGCAATGCTTAATAAATCGCCATCTCTTTCTTTAGACGTTTTTTCTTCAGTAGGACTTGGTGGAGGAGGATGAACACCAAAAAATACAAATTCATATCCATCTTTGGTTTTTAATTTTGCTTCTATACTGGGCAAATCATCGGCCACAAAATAGTGTGTTTTTACTTCTTGAATTTCCAATTTTGAGTAAAAATGCATTCCGTAAGTGTTTTCTAAGGTCACTTTTTCAGAAAATGGATAATCTTTTTCTACTACTCGCATTGCTTTTTCCCAATCTGAGTTACTCTCCATCGTAATGAAAAAATCGGGTTGTTCTTTCGTAATTAAATCAATTAATTGTTGAAATTGAGTATTGAATTGATAAACATTTACAGCAATTCCTCTCACCAATTCTGAAGCGTGTTTTGGTCTTCGATGGTCTTTGTTTTTATAAAATTTAGTAAATCGAATAAGAGTAAAAATGTGATAAATAATAAATCCTAATTGAAAAATTTGTAAAACAAAAAGTAAGGTCTCTCCTTTTGCCCAAAACCAAGAAATCCCAAACACAATAACTTGTAAAATGGTGATTTGTAGCAGTAAAAATTCAGGAACTCTAAAAACCCAATGCTGATTTTTACTGAACGGTAAAACGCTCAATATCAAAAGAAAGATTGAGAGAAAACAGAGAAGTTCTATCATTTGCCTTTAAAGTTTATGCTAAATTATTCATTTTCCGTATTTTTACGCAGTAAATCTGAAAATCTAATAAAATAAAAAGTAAATTATGAAAATTGGAATTCTTGGTGGAGGCCAACTCGGGAGGATGTTCATTCAAAATGCATTAAACTACGACGATGAATTTCACGTTTTAGACCCAAACTCTGATTGTTCTTGCGCTTATATTTCACATTTTTATCAAGGGAATTTTAATGATTATGAAGATGTTTTGGCTTTTGGTCAAGATAAAGATGTGATTTCCATAGAAATAGAACATGTGAATGTAGATGCACTTTTTGAACTGGAAAAACAAGGTAAAAAAGTGATTCCAAGTGCTGAAATTATTAAAACTATTCAACAAAAAATTTTACAGAAAGAGTTTTATAAAAATCATAATATTCCAAGTCCTGATTTTCAGATAATTTCAAATGTTTCAGAAGCAACATTTGCTTTGCCTTTTGTTCAAAAATTAAATACTGGTGGTTATGACGGAAAAGGAGTACAAGTCATCAAAACCGAAGATGATTTGAAAAATCTTTGGGATGCTCCTTCTGTTTTAGAATCTTTGGTAGATATAGACAAAGAACTTTCTATCATCATTGCTAAAAATGAAAACGGAGAAACGAAAACGTTTCCTGTAACAGAAATGGTTGCCGATGAAAAACTGAATTTGTTGGATTTTAATATTTGTCCTGCCGATATTTCAAAAGATGTTCAATCTCAAATTGATTCAATTGCCGAAAAATTTATTAATGCAGCTAATTCTGCAGGGCTTTTTGCCATCGAATTATTCCTTGATAAAAACGGAAAAGTTTGGGTGAATGAAACAGCACCAAGATTGCACAATTCTGGTCATCAAACGCAAGAAGGAAACGCTAATTCTCAGTTCGAGCAATTTTACAGAACTTTGAAAAATCTTCCTTTGGCAGATACAGATGCTTTTGGATTTTCAGGAATGCTGAATTTAGTTGGAGAACAAAATTACAGCGGAAAAGTAATATATGAAGGTTTAGAGGAGGTTTTGAAGCTCCCAAAAACTTACGTTCATCTTTATGGAAAAACAGAAACCAAAGCGGGGAGAAAAATGGGACACATCAATGTTTTAGCCAATTCCAGAGAAGAATTACTAGAAAAACTGAATCATATTAAAACTTTGGTAAGAGTTGTTGGTGAATAAAATACGCAAAGTCGCAAAATCAACTTTTAAGAATATTACTATTTTAAGGCGCAAAGTTTTGTGAACTTCGTTCACTGTTTTATAAAATTGAAAATCTTAGATTTTCTTGCGCCTTAGAAACGATTCAATTAAAATATTTTTTTTTGCGACTTTGCGTTGTGTTTTTATGAAATTTTTCTTTTAAACATTTCCTTTTTTAGGTTCATAATAAAGACTCCAGAAATAATAAGAATAGCCGCAAAAATAAATTTTGTGGTTATTTTTTCATCTAAAATCAACCAACCTAAGAAAATGGCGATAATCGTATTCACGTAATTCAGCATTGAAATTTGTGATGGATTTACCCTTTTTAGTGCATAAAGAAACGCATAATAAGTAATCACCGAGCCGAAAACGCCCAAATAAACTACGTAAGCAAAAGATTCTGCACTCCATTTTTCGAAATCATAATTTTTGGTAAAAGCAAAGGCAAAAATAAGTTGAAGAATTCCAGCAAAAGCAAATTGATAGAATAAATTCAATAAAATATTATCAGAATGAATCGTGATTTTTTTGGTGAAAAGTGTTCCAGAAGCCCAACCTAAAATCCCAATGAATAAAACAATAAGTCCTAATCTGTAATCAGGATTCAACAACTCTTGTAAACCATCAGAAAAAATTAACAGAACGCCACTAAAACCTAGAATTAATCCTAAAACAGATTTTAGTTTGAATTGTTCTAAGCCAATGAAGACACTTCCCAGAAATACAATTATCGGCGAAGTAGCAGTAAGAACCGAAGCGAGGCTACTATTAATGTGTTTCTCGGCAATAGTTGTCATTCCGTTAGCAATGATAATCATTAATGTAGAAAGAATGATTTGAGTTTTAAGATTTTTCAAGCCAATCCATTTCAGTTGTTTTTTATAGACCAAAAAACCTAATAATAAAAGTGCAGCAATACTTTGTCTGATTCCGGTAACAAACCAAGGTGGTATGGTTTCTACAGCAATTCTAATTCCTAAATAAGTAGTTCCCCAAACTATTGCAACCGTAAGAATGGCTAAAATAAGTTTGAAATCTTTTTCTGTGTTCATAATGATTTTCGCTGTACGAAGATATTCAATTCTGCACAAAGAGTCTTTCTAAATTTTTAATTTTATGAAAAAAACTTAATCTTTCACCAAAATTTTTTTCAGCGCAGTGGCGCAAATCTAAATTTTTAAATCTTTATGCTTTTAAGACGCAACTTTTAACTTCGTTAAAATTGAAAATCTTTGATTTTCTTGCGTCTTAAAAACGTTTTTGTTGGTGAATTGAATTAGCGTCTTTGCGTTTAATCTTATTCACAATTTCTTTGTATTAAGCATTGATAATTATAGAATCATTCTCTTCAAAAGGAAACGATATTTTTTTCTATCTTTGAAGGAGTAAAAATGTAAAAATGGTTTCAATTATCATGGGCAGTCAGAGCGATTTGCCAATTATGCAACAAGCCGCTGATTTTTTAAAATCTCTAGAAATTCCTTACGAACTTACCGTGGTTTCTGCGCACAGAACGCCAGAACGCATGTTTGATTTTGCAAAATCTGCCAAAAACAGAGGGGTAAAAGTCATTATTGCAGGAGCAGGAGGTGCTGCACATTTACCCGGAATGGTGGCGAGTTGTACTACTTTGCCGGTGATTGGCGTACCTATTTTGTCTTCTAATTCTATAGATGGTTGGGATTCTGTATTGTCTATTTTGCAGATGCCTTCAGGAATTCCTGTGGCGACTGTAGCTTTGAACGGAGCTACTAATGCTGGGATTTTAGCAGCTAAAATTTTAGGAAGTTCAGACGAAGAAATTTCTACAAGATTAGAAATTTACCAATTGAGCTTGAAAGAAAAAGTGCTTTTTACCATCGAAGAAATCAAAAAAGAACACCCAAATTCATACGATTAGGAGCAAGACGTTTTTGCTTCTTTTCACTTTCAGACCTGCTTTCGCAACTCGCTTTTTTGTTTTTTTTGTCATTCTGAGCGGAGTCGAAGAATCTAAAAAAAAACAAAAAGAGCTCAAATAAATTGCTCAATCAGGGCTAGGATTTAACTATTCTTTTTATATTAGAATTTTACCATAAAGTTTGTCATTCCGGTAGGAATCTTTACAAACATTTTCTGAAATTTATAATCTAGATTCCTACGGAAATCAAAGATTCGACGAAGTCAATGACAAAGATGCTGTTAAAAAATTATTTAAAAAAATCTGTGTAAATCTGCGTAATCTGCGGGAAATAAATCAGAATTGCACTTTTAGATATTCTCCACAAGACTTTTAGTGTTTTTTAAATAATGACAAAGAAGCTGTTAAAAAAAATCTGTGTAAATCTGTAGGAAACTAATTCAACCACAAAACAGCCCCTTCAAATTCTCTTCGCCAATAGAGTTCGTTGTGTTTTCCGTCTTCGTCTATTTTTAGGAAAATATTTTTAGATTTTACGTTTTTAGATTTCAGATTTTCGATGACACGTTTAGTTTGCGCTTCCATGTCTTCATCTTCATGTCTTCCTTGTAAAAAGTAATATTTCTGATGTTTTAAATTGACTTTAGAATGGCTAATAAATGCATTTAAATCTTCAGCATTAAACCAAAAAGCAGATGAAAAAGCCAACACTTTCCCGAAAGTTTCAGGATATTTCACCGCTGCATAAACAGAAATCAGCGCTCCGAGTGAACTTCCACCAATCGTAGTGTGTTTTTTACAAGATTTTGTTCTGTAATTTTTATCAATGTAAGGTTTCAATGTTTCCACGATAAATTTTACGTAATTTTCACCATTTCCACCGCCGTATTTTGCATTTTTGAAAGGAGAGAGTTCTTCAATTCGTTTTTCGCCACCGTTATCTATTCCTACAACAATTACAGATTTTCCGGTTTTTTCAAAAATTTTGTTCAGTGTTTCATCTACTTGCCATTCTCCTGCGTAAGAAGTAGCATCGTCAAAAAGATTTTGCGCATCTTGAAGATACATGACGCTATATTTTTTGTGAGAAGTTTCGTAATCTTTAGGCAAATAAATCCAAATTCTTCGTGTGGTTTTAAGTTGAGGAACGTAGAAATTTTCAGAAATAATCTTCACATTTTCTGTCGCAGAGCTTTTTCTTTCTTGACTCCATAAAAAAGTACAACTGAGGATAAGCAGAAAGCGAAAGAAATTTTTCATGACGAATTATTTTAAGATGCCTCGGATTTTATTGGCGTTTTTGATAAGTTCTTCCAGAAGTTCAAAATTCTCTTTTTCTAGAGCAGATTTGAATTTTCTAAGCTGTGTAATATGTTCATTTAGAACGTCTAACACATTTTCTTTGTTTTGTTTAAAGATAGGGACCCACATTTCTGGATGAGATTTTGCCAAACGAACTGTACTCGAAAAACCAGAACTCGCCAATTGGAAAATGGTATCTTCTTCGCGTTCTTTTTCTAAAACCGTGTTTGCCAAAGCGTAAGAAGTGATGTGTGAAATGTGAGAAATGTATGCAGTGTGAATGTCGTGAGCGTCTGCATTCATGTAAATCAGGTGCATCTCTAGATTTTTGGCGATATTTTCTACCAATGCTAATGCATCTTCATCAGAATCTTCTCGGTCACAAATTACAGCAGCTCTTCCCGCGAAACTTTCTTTCTGAGCGGCTTTGGGTCCAGAATTTTCGGTTCCCCACATTGGGTGAAATGCTACAAATCTTTTTCGGTTCGGGTGATTTTTGATGGCTTCTACAATTCCAGATTTGGTAGAACCTGTATCCATTACCGTTTGTTTATCAGTGATTAAATCTAGAACCTGTGGTAAAATTTTAATCGTAGCATCTACAGGAATAGCGGTGATGATAAGGTCTGCATTTTTAACACCGTTTTCAAAATCTTCGAAACGGTCTATAATTCCTAATTCTTGGGCTTCTTGAAGGTGAATTTCTGATTTGTCAATTCCTATAAATTCTGCTCCGAAATTTTTTTCGCGGAGTTTTAGGGCGATAGAACCACCAATTAAACCTACACCAATAATAGCAATCTTCATTTTGAAATTAATTTTTAGAGTTCTTTTTCCTTTTGTTTGATTTGATTAGAAATATTCAGAATATTAATAAAATTGGGAATTAACGTAGCCACTGCTACTGCTATAAAGGTTGCAAAAGATTTTCCGTTGTAATACATCATACTGAGTACAATAATCCAAAGAATAATTAATCCTAAAAAGATTCCTAAGAAAACTTTTTGTAGTTTTTTTAATTGGGGAACACTCAGGTCTGTGTATTTTTTCTTTTGCATATTTTGTTATTTTAGCTTTTTAAGACTCATGAAATGGGCATTTTCTTTACATTTTTCAAAAGTAATTTCATATTTAGGATTTCCTTCTGGAGCGGTAAGTAAATAACTTGGACAAGGTTTTTTCTGTGCATCGCTCTTATCAAAGTTAATTTCTCCTTTGGTAATAATGCTGTCTTTCAGAAATTTTTCGTCGATTTTCAAGGTTTTCATTTCTCCTTGAAAAGCTTCAGAATAGGTGAAATCTTTCGATAAAGTTTCGGCTATTACTCTAGAATTGGGAAGATAACCACTACAACTCACCCCTTTTTTGTTCAAAATAAAGAATACAATTAGTAATCCTGGAATTAACCCGATGAAAAAGAATTTCAGTTTTCTCATTGAATATGATGTAAAAAGTAAGTTGAAAATTTAAAAAATTAAAAGGTTGATGTCGTGATAAGTAAGGTCGAATTTGTCGCAAATCACTTTTTTGGTATGTCTGCCTTTATACATGTAAAGCGATTGTTTCATTTCGTTTCTTTTCAAAAGCATATTTTCGAAACCACCTTCTTCGTCATAATTCAGGAGATAACTTAGGAAGAAATTAGAAATAGCTTTCGTAGTAGTTCTAGGCATTCTAGAAGATAAATTAGGTAATCCACAGTGAAGAATTTCGTGTTTAATGATGACAGGATTTTCGTGAGTGGTTACTTCTGTAGTTTCTATACAACCGCCGTAATCTATCGTCAAATCTATAATTACAGAGCCTTTTTTCATGGCTTTTACCATGTCTTCTGTCACTACATAAGGCATATTAAGTCTAGGTAATGCACCAATTACTACATCAGCTCTTCTCAATGCTTTTTTTAATTCTTTTGGGTCTATAATTGAAGTAGGAACTCTACTGTCTATAAGTGTATGTAATCTTCTTAATTTAGATAAAGAATTATCAAAAACTCTTACACTTGCGCCTAAACCGATGGCAGCTTTCGTTGCAAATTCTCCTACAATTCCAGCTCCGAGAACTACTACTTCTGTAGGGCGAACTCCAGTAATTCCGCCAAGCATTAAGCCATTAGATTTAGCCAATAATTCTGATGCGTACAAAATGGAAATTCCACCTGCGATTTCGCCAATCAATCTGATAAGTGACAACTGGCGGTATTCATCCATAATGAATTCAAAAGCGATAGCGTTTACCTTTTTTTCTGCTAATTTTTTAAAATAATCTTTGTCTCTTAAGTTGATTTGAAGTGCAGAAACCAAATAAGCATTTGGTTTTAAAAATTCCATTTCTTCTTCGGTTGGTGGATTGATTTTAAGAACCAAATCCTGTCCGTACACTTCAGCTTGACTGGTTGTAATCTGAGCTCCTGCTTCAGAAAACTGTAAATCGGTGAAAAAAGAACCTTCACCAGCGCCAGCTTCTAAAATAATATCATGACCATGTTCTACCAAAACTTGTACTGCATCTGGAGTAATACACAGTCTTTTTTCGTGTAAACAGGTTTCTTTTGGGATACCAATACTAAATTTTTTCCCTTTTTTGAGAACCTCTAATTTTTCCTCTTTAGGAATGAGTTGTTCTTCAGTAAAAGGTGTAAATATGGTAGAACTCATTGTTTTAAATTTTAATCTACAAAGATAGCGAAAAATGAGATAGGTAAAACCTTAGAAATCATGGATTCTTTCTAAGGAAAATTTTAGTTGAAAACAATTTCTCTATAATCACCATGATTGGTAATTGTCATTTCATGATGAGGTAAATCTGCCAATTCTTCTTCGTAGATTTCTGGCCATTCTATAATGCAGAGAAAAGCATTGTCTAGATATTCTTCAATTCCGAAATCATAGGCTTCTTCTATTTTTTTGAGTCGATAAAGGTCAAAATGAAAAACTTTTCCTTTTGGTGAATGATATTCATTTACGATGGCATAAGTAGGCGAAGAAACTTCGTCTGTGCTTCCTAAATTTTTCATCAAAAACTGAGAAAATGTGGTTTTACCAGCGCCTAAGTTTCCTTTAAGCAAAAGGATATTGTGTTTTAAATTGGGCAAAATTTCATCTACTACTTTTTGCCAATCTTCAATTTTTTCTATTTGGAATGTTTGAGACATGCTTTTTGAAAATTTTTTCAAAAATACGGAATTGTAGTGGTGTAAAAAAGCGGAAAAAATCAATTGATTTTTTCCGCTCCATGCCTAAGTATAAATAAACTATGAAAAAACTACTTAGGTTCTAAAATACTGATAGGTATAATGATTTCTTCTAGTGAAATTCCGCCATGTTGATAGGTGTCTTTGTAGTAATTGACAAAGTGGTTGTAATTTTTTGGATAAGCTAAAAAGATGTTGTTTTTTGCAAAAATATACTTGCTGCTCAGATTTCCTTTGGGTAAAAATAATTTCTCTGGATTGGTAATTGCCCAGACATCTTTCTCGTCATAAGTAAGTGATTTTCCTGTTTTATAACGGATATTGGTGCTGGTTTCTCTATCGCCTACAACTTGCGAAGGTTTTTTCACATAAACCATTCCGTGGTCGGTAGTAATTACCAATTTGAAACCTTGTTCCGCTGCGAGCTTGATGATTTTTAAGATAGAAGAATTTTCAAACCAATTTACCGTAAGACTTCTGAAAGTCTTGTCATCTCTAATTAATTGGTCTACAATATGATTGTCTGTCTTGGCATGCGAAAGAATATCGATGAAATTGTAGACAATCACCAGTAAATCATTGTTTTTATGTTGGTTAAAATCATCTAAAATCTTGCGTTCAAAATCTGCATTCAGAACTTTCAAATATTTCATGGACTTGTTTTGAAGTCCAATTCTTTTCATTTGGTCTTCTAAAAATTCGCGTTCGTGCTCATTTTTATTGCCTTCTTCATTATCATTAAACCACTTGTCTGGAAAACGCTTTTCGATTTCCGAAGGCATTAAACCTGCGAAAAATGAATTTCTGGCGTATTGAGTGGCAGTAGGTAAAATGCTGAAATATTCGTCTTCTGAAACCTTGTTGTAAAACCTTGCGAAAAGCGGTTCTATCACTTTCCATTGGTCATATCTCAAATTATCAACCATCAGAAGCAAAACTTTGTCTTTTTCTAAAACGGGTTTTACTTTTTCCTTAAAAGCGGTGTGAGACATAATCGGTTTTTCATTGCTGTGAAGCCATTCTTCATAATTTTTTTCTATAAATTTAGAAAACTGAATGTTGGCTTCTTCTTTTTGAGATTGTAATAAATCTGCAAACTCATTGTCAAAGACTTTATCGAATTTGATTTCCCAATTCAAGATTTTCTTATAATATTCTGCCCATTCTTGAAAAGTGTTTACATAGCTGAGTTCCATCGAAAGATTACGGAAACCTTGCTGATATTCTAATTTGGTTTTTTGCTCTACCAAATCGTCTTCTTGAAGATTTTTCTTCAGCGAAAGCAAAACCTGATTAGGATTTACTGGTTTTAGAATATAATCAGAAATCTGCGAACCAATGGCTTGTTCCATGATGTGTTCTTCTTCGTTTTTGGTCACCATCACGATTTTTATAGAAGAATCTATATTTTTGAGCATAGGAATGGCTTCCAGACCAGAAATTCCAGGCATGTTTTCGTCTAAAAGCGCCAATTGAAATTTTTCGTTTTCTATCAATTCCAGAGCTTCGTTCACGTTATTTACAGGTGTTACGGTATAGCCTTTGTTTTCTAGAAAAACGATATGTGGTTTAAGTAAATCTACTTCATCATCAATCCAAATTATTTTTGACATAAATTATTTTTTTGGTTAAGGTAAAGATAGTGGTTGAAACTTCTAGCTTTAAAATTATCTCTCCCAAAAATACGCCAAAACTGTCTTAAATATTGTATAAAATAATTTGAAAATGGTTAAAAATCTGTTAAACTAAAATGAGTATTGAGTTTACTGATAAAGGTGAAGTTCTTTTATCTCTTGAGAAATTAAAACTGTTTTATTCATTTCAAAATGTGCTTTTGTCCTTTCAGTTAAGTATTTTTTTATAAAAACAGCCTTTCAAAACTTTAATAGCTCAATTTTAAACGCCCCAAGTTTTAGTATTTGAACTACATTTAAAAAATAACCTCGCTTAAAAGTACTTAAACGAGGTCTAAATATTATGTTTTTGAAAACTATTTTCTAAAAATGGGAGTTGTGCAACAGTTACCGATGTTAGGCGTAGTTTTTTATTGCCAATCTACCTCAAACAAAGTTGAAAGTATTTTTTCACTATCTCTAGACAATTTATTTGGGTTTTTCTCAAGATAAGAATAACAATACTCGAAATCAGATTCTAAATTTCTAAAGAGATCTTCCATCGTTGCATATTTTGAATTGCATTCAGTTTGAAGAATAATATAGTAAAGAAATTTTCCTATATACCACTCTAAATGAATCCAGAGGTTTGTATATTCATTAATATAATCACCTGAATGAACAATTTGATTTCTGTGCAAATAAATTCTTTGTAATTGAAATTCAATTGATTCTTTAGATGCGTTAATACGATTAAAAATATTTTCCAATTTTCCTTCTAAAATCGGTCTCATCGTTATCATATATTCATTCGCTAACAAACTTGAAATGCTATTAAATTGTTTAAATTTATTTAGTGGATCTTCCTTTAGCCATTTATACCAAGTTAGCATATCTTCCCCACGGTTATATTTTGGTAAAGATGATAATCCAATCGTGTTAAAGCATCCTCTATTTACATTATTTACTATAGCAATTCTTTTAATAAGATATTGTAAGTCACGTGTAAAAGAACCAAAACTAAAAGTTTTCCCAAATAATTCACGAACATTTTCTATATCAGATTTATGTGTTCGATATGGTAAAATACTTTCAATAGCAGTCCAAAGTAGTGATAAAGAATTTTCAATAGATTTTGAACCTAAAGCAAGATTATAATAATACATAGCCTTCCTAAGTTGTTCATTTTTAATGAAATCTATTGAAGATTCAGTATTGAAAGATAAAGATTTATTATCACATAATGATAATAAGACTGTGCTTCTTCTCGAAGTGACACTTATAGGATCTCCACTAATTATGATATTTTTATAAAATTTATGAACTGAGCCATTCTTTCTCCAAAAACTATTTTTGAAAAAATTAGTGAAAACTGCTAATGATTTTCTATCTTTATTTACAACAATGTCTTTTAATAATTCATCGTATTGATTTCGTATAAAAGATACGGGATCAATACAGGAAGTTTCATAGTAAATCACTTCATCTCTATGCCCAAATGATTTAGGATGTTCAAATTCATTGTTAAAATCTGTTGCTTTTCGGATGTCCCCAATTCCTTTTGAGTAAATAACATTTTTTAAATCATTATTATCGTTTTGATTATTTCCAATAAAAACAATTATTTCGTATAAATTTTCAGTGTTGCTGAAAAAATCTAAAAATTTATCAAGATTAATATGAATCTTAGATTGAATCCAACTACGCAAAACTTCATTTAATGAGCTTATACTGTATCCTTTATGTAATAAAAAAGGTATGATAATATCAACGAGATTAGAGATTTTTTCTGTAGATCTTTCTAACTGTGATAAATCTTCAAAATCAATTGCTTTTAATTCACTTATGATATTATTTAAATAATTTTTCTCAAGTTGTAAAGCAAATTTTTTTAGTTTATGAATTAGATTATCTATCTTATCTAAACTATCATTTTTAAAAGATTCATCCTCGTTAAAAGCATTTATATAGTCTTTTAGATCAACAAAATATTTTTGAATAATTATATCGTTTATAATATTTTGTTTAATGTATTTCGACTTAGCTTCTTTAAATATAACTCCTAAAGTTCTTAAAGTGCGTATTCTCTTTTTACTTAATTCAGCAAGTCTAATAAGTTCTTTTAGTTGTGTGAAACCATTAATGGTGCGATGTTTCTTAGAAATTGTTTCATCATAGTCGCACCTTTGTATTATTTTTTCAATAAAAAACCTTTCTAATTTGGTTGATTTATGGTGCCAAGTCGAACTTTTAGTTACCCACATTTGTATTTTATTATTTGATTTTGACGGTTATAGTGTTTTAAAATTACGCCTAACGGTTCGGCGGATTTGCGAAGTTCCGAGAAGGAAGTTTACTTCCGTTCTTGGGATTTTGCACACCACCAAATATACAAAAGTATTCTTGATACTCAAAAGCTTAATTGTCTTGTCCTGAAATAGCTATACACAAAAATAGAGTATATGCAATCAAAAG
>CAZHCK010000052.1:0-17461 GCA_964530915.1 uncultured Cloacibacterium sp.
ATTTAAGATACTCATTACCTACTCTAATTCACAACAAATTGATTTACAAATTATTAATGAACAAATAAGTATCTACTTCCTTAGGAATATTCAATTTATTTCTTATTCTATACTTCTTATTTTGTACTGTTCGAATTGATGTGAAGGTGTAATTCGCTATGTCTTTAGAAGAAAAATTGAGTTTTAATAAAGCACAAAATTGAATTTCAGAGATAGAAATTTTAGGATTAAGCTCTAAAATATTTTTTTCAAATTCTGGATATAAATCCAAAAATCTGGAGTAAAAATTAGGGTTGTTTTGTTGAGCCAATTCTATTACTTCTGAGTGCAAATCACTTATCTTATTTTCTAGATTTTCTATCTTTTTTTTCTTTTCTTCTAATTTTAGTTCTATAATTCTTTTCTCTTTTTTCTTTCTATTCATTTTTTTCAAGGAGTAAAAAATGAAAACCAAAAAAGATAATGCAATCATTCCTATGACGATGATTAAAAAGGTTTTATTTCTGTTTTCTTTTATGGCTTCTTCAGATTGTGCTTTTACTTCGTTTACAAAAGTTTTTACGCCTTTTAATTTTTCTTCATTTTCTATCTTTAAATTTTCTAGATAGCGAAGTTTATATTTCTCATATTCCTTCTCATCTCCGAGATTTTTATAAGAATCTTGTAAAAGTTCATAGATAGACGTCATGTAAAACCCATCTTGTACTTTTTCGTTAAGCTCTTCTGCTTTTTTAAGGTACACCACCGCTTTTTCGTGCTCTTTTTTTCGGTTATAGACTTCTCCTAAACCTGTATAATTGGCTACATTGAAATTTTTAGCCTCTATTTTATCTTGAATTTCTAATGATTTCTTGAAATAATGAGCAGCAGAATCTAAATCTACAGAAAGAAATTTCAAGCCAATATTACTGTTGCCCTTCGCAAGTTGATTTTTTCTTTCTTCAGGGTTTTTAATTTTTTCATACTCAGAAATTGTTTTTTTAATATAGGCTACAGCTTTATCATGCTTTAAAATATGGGTATATAAATCAGATTGAAACTGATAATTATTAGCTCTAATGAGATTTTTATCTTGAAATTCGTTATCATCAATAAATTGTTCTGCTTCTTTCAGTTTCTTTTCAGATTCATCATGTACTTGTAAAAAATTTAAGGTAACTCCTAATCTATTTTTAGCAATGGCAATCAGTCTTATATTTTTAGCAGCAGTAGCTTTAACTTCTAGTTCCTTAGCAATTTTATAAGCTTTGTTGTATTCAGCTTTTGTAAAATAATAAAATGCTTTATTGTTGAGGACTTCTAATTGTGCATCTGCATTTTGCTGTAAAACTGCAGCTTTTTCCAGCGTTTTCAGCTCTTGGAAACCTTGTTCCATTTCGCTTTTCATCAACTTTTGGTTCTCCTTGATTTTTAATACCAAATCATTAGAATTTTGCCCAAAAGAAAATGAAAAAAAGAATAAAAAATTTAAAAAATAGCCTTTCACTAGATTTATTTAGATTTTTACTTTACAAAACAGTCTTCCACATGATCATTCACCATTCCTGTGGCTTGCATATGTGCATAAACTACGGTAGAACCCATAAATTTAAAACCTCGTTTCTTTAAATCTTTAGCAAGAGCATCAGAAATTTCAGTAGTTGCAGGAACTTCTTTCAAGGTTTTAGGACGATTGATAATCGGTTGATGATTCACAAAACCCCAAATATATTTACTGAAAGAACCAAATTCCTTTTGAACTTCCATAAATTTTTGAGCATTATTAATCGTAGCTAGAATTTTCAGCCTATTTCTTATGATTCCAGCATTTTGTATGAGTTCTTCAACTTTCTCCTCAGAATATTGTGCAATTTTTTGATAATCAAAATGATCAAAAGCTGCTCTGAAGTTTTCTCTTTTAGCTAAAATGGTGTACCAACTTAAGCCAGCCTGAAAACTTTCTAAAATCAGAAATTCAAAAATTGTTTCATCATCATAAATAGGTTTCCCCCATTCTTCATCATGATAATTTCGGTACAAATCGTCTTTTTCGCACCATGCACATCTTACTACTTCCATATTATAGATAATACTGATAATTAATACTTTGCGTTAAAAAATTTAATAAAATTTTATCAATTGATTAACAAAATCTTGTGAAATTAGTGAGTAAATTTGTTATGTGAAAATTCACAAAATCTAGGTAAAGATACAACCTTCCTAATAATAGTTATTCATAAAAAATCAAATTTTTGTTGCAAAGAACCTCTGATAAATTTCGGGGTTCTTTCTTTTTAACGATATAACAATTCTTCATAATTCTGTAAGAACTGCCGTATTTAATAATTCTACATTTGCTTTACTAACCAATCAAAATATATTATTATGGACACGAACAAACCGTTAGACAATGCTTCTGACAGATTAGACGAAGCAAGAGACAGAACAGTAAACTCTGTAGAAAATACAGCAGAAAACATGTCAGAAAGAGCAGAAAATTTTTC
The DNA here is from genome assembly GCA_964530915.1 of uncultured Cloacibacterium sp. Classification (GTDB taxonomy): domain Bacteria; phylum Bacteroidota; class Bacteroidia; order Flavobacteriales; family Weeksellaceae; genus Cloacibacterium. The sequence continues at coordinate 2,484 of CAZHCK010000052.1, forward strand.
AGATGATGTAAAAGATACTGCAGAAAATGCTTGGGAAAAAACCAAAGATGTTGCCAATGACATTTGGGAGAAAACCAAAGATGTCGCTGAAAACGTTAAGGATAAAACCGAAGACATGATAGACGATGTAAAAGACGAATACAGAGACAGAACCCATTAATTTTTATTCATCATTTTGATTTAGAATCCCGAATTTTTCGGGATTCTTTTATGCTATAAGTAATATTTTTATAAATTTGCCTAAAATAAATTATTATGTACGGATTACTTAAAGGTAAAAAAGGAATTATTTTCGGCGCGCTTAATGATCAATCTATCGCTTGGAAAGTAGCAGAACGTTGTCATGAAGAAGGTGCAGAATTTATCCTTTCAAACGCTCCTATAGCAATGAGAATGGGCGAAATAGATGCTTTAGCACAAAAAACTAATTCAGAAGTAATTGGCGCAGATGCTACTTCTATGGAAGATTTAGGAAAACTTTTTGATGCAGCTATCGCTAAATTTGGTAAAATAGATTTCATCCTTCACTCTATCGGAATGTCTGTAAACGTAAGAAAAGGCAAACATTATACAGATATCAACTATGATTGGTTAGAAAAAGGTTGGGATGTTTCTGCAGTTTCTTTCCACAAAGTAATGAAAACCGCTTGGGAAAAAGATTGTATGAATGAGTGGGGTTCTATCCTAGCACTTACTTACATCGCTGCTCAAAGAACTTTCCCAGATTACAATGATATGGGAGATAACAAATCTTACCTAGAATCTATCGCAAGATCTTTCGGTTATTATTGGGGAGAGAAAAAAGTAAGAGTTAATACCATTTCTCAATCTCCTACCGTAACTACAGCAGGTTCTGGAGTAAAAGGTTTTGGTGGATTTATGGGATTTGCAGAAGATATGTCTCCTCTAGGAAACGCTACCGCATTAGATTGTGCTAATTATTGTGTAGCCATGTTCTCAGATCTTACCAGAAAGGTAACCATGCAAAATCTGTTTAATGATGGTGGTTTCAGCAACACTGGAGTTTCTCAAAAAGTAGTAGATAAATATACAGGAGAATAAAATTCCTTGGTTCCCCTCTTTTAGAGGGGTAGCAAAATTTTTAATAAAAAATTTTGACGGGGTGTTCAAAATACAGAATCCATTCAACCACTTGTTGAATGGATTTTTTTATGGCGCTTTAACACGCTGTCCGCTATATCTTTTTTAAATTTTCTCCAAACTTATTTTCCGAGGCTAAAAATTTAAAAAAGGATGCCGCTTCCATCGTTAGCGCGGTGAACGCAGATAAGAAAATTTAGTTATATTTGGAAAAAACTTCTTTACAATGAATTACCACAAAATTCTACTTTCTACCGCCATTTTAGCATTTTCTTTTCATCATGCGCAGAACCTTAAGCTCAATCCTACTTCGGCAGAAGAACGCTGGAAAGGTTACGAACAAAGAAAAAAAATAGAAGAAAATTCTATTCTCAAAAATTTAGAATTCAGAAATGTAGGTCCTACTACCATGAGTGGTAGAGTTACAGATATAGATGCGAATCCAGAAAATCCTGCAGAATTTTATGTGGCTTATGCTTCTGGTGGATTGTGGTACACCAATAATAATGGAACTACTTTCACTCCTATTTTCGAAAGAGAAGCCGTAATGACAATAGGTGACATTTATGTAGAGTGGAAAACCAAAACCATATTCATAGGAACTGGCGAAAGCAATTCTTCTCGTTCTTCTTATGCAGGAATGGGCATTTATAAAAGTACAGACCAAGGAAAAACTTGGCAAAACCTAGGCTTAAAAGACACGCATCACATTGGAAGAATTGTGGTAAATCCCGAAAATAATAATGAAATTTGGGTTGCAGCAGTTGGTCATTTATATTCACCAAACGCAGAAAGAGGTGTTTTTAAAACCAATGACGGTGGTAAAACTTGGAAAAAAACATTTTTGGCTGACCAAAATTCTGGAGCAATTGATTTAGCGATTAATCCTCAAAACCCAAAAGAAGTTTATGCTACACTTTGGTACAAAGAGCGAAAAGCGTGGAAATTTGTAGAAAGTGGCGCTTCATCTGGAATTTTCAAATCCAATGATGGTGGCGAATCTTGGCAAAAAATTTCAACCAAAGATTCTGGCTTTCCAGCAGATGAAAACGTAGGAAGAATAGGACTTTCCATCTTCCCAAAAAATCCAAATATTATTTACGCGATTGTTGACAATCAAAAAAACAGACCTGCTTCAACTACAAAAGAAGAAAAATCTGAAAAATTTTTGGACAAAGCCAAAATGCAGAAAATCACCAAAGAAGAATTCTTGGCTTTAGATGATAAAACGGTTAATGAATATCTGGACGGAGAACGTTTCCCTGAAAGATACACCTCTGAAAATCTAAAAAAATCACTCAGAGAAAATAAAATCACGGTAAAAGATATTTTCAACTATACACACAACGGAAATGATGATTTATTCAACATCGAAATTGAAGGTGCAGAAGTTTATCGTTCTGATGATGCAGGAAAATCTTGGAAAAAAACCAACGAAAAAAATCTAGATGGTTTATATTACACTTATGGTTATTATTTCGGGCAAATTTGGGTTTCGCCAACCAATCCAGATAAAGTAATTATTGCAGGTGTTCCGATTTTGGTTTCAGAAAATGGAGGAAAATCCTTCAAATCCATAGATTCTCCAAATGTTCATGCAGACCATCACGCCATTTGGTTTAACCCGAAAAATGACAATCATATTATCAATGGAAATGACGGCGGAATCAATATTTCTTATGACAATGGAAATTCATACATTCATTGCAATTCATTGCCCGTTTCACAGTTTTATTCGGTGGATTATGATTTAGAAAAACCTTACAATGTTTATGGCGGAATGCAAGACAATGGCGTTTGGTACGGACCATCAAGCAATAAATTTGACTACAAAAAAGGAAAATTTGATAATAGCGATAATTTCAAATTTCTCCTAGGAGGAGACGGAATGCAAGTGCGTGTAGATTTCAGAGATAATGCCACTATTTACACTGGTTTTCAGTTCGGGAATTACTTCAGAATTAACAGAAAAACCAATGAAAGAAAATATTTAGAAGTTCCTAGAGAAATTGGTGAAAATCCACTTCGCTTCAATTGGGAAGCACCTTTCCAGATTTCTCGTCATAATCAAGACATCGTTTATTTTGCTTCGCAAAGTGTTTACCGAAGTATGGACAAAGGCGAAACTTGGCAAAAAATTTCTGGAGATTTAACTAGAAATACCAAACAAGAAAATGTGCCTTACTCTACCCTTTCAACAATAGAAGAAAGTCCGAAAAAATTTGGTTTAATTTATGCAGGAAGTGATGATGGATTAGTTAATGTAACCAAAGACGGTGGAAATTCTTGGCAAAAAATAGGCGACTTCCCAGGATTTTGGGTTTCTATGGTTCAACCGTCTTCTTTCTCAGAATCTAGAGTTTATTTGAGTTTAAATGCTTACAGAGAAGACGATTTCCGTGCATTGCTTTACAGTTCTGATGATTTCGGGAAAACTTGGAAGAAAATTGGTGAAGATTTACCAGAAGAACCTATTAATGTCATCAGAGAAGACCATTCTAATGAAAATCTTCTTTATGTAGGAACCGATAACGGATTGTACATTTCTCTAGACCGAGGAAAAACGTTTATGTCTGCCAATAATGCTTCACTACCAAACGTTGCTGTTCACGATTTAAAAGTTCATCACAGAGATAATGAATTAATTGTAGCAACACACGGAAGAAGTATTTACATTGCCGATGTGAAGAAATTACAAAAATTAACGCCAGAGAATTTTGCTAAAGATTTAATCGTTTATGATATAGAAAACGTGAATTTCAAAGAAAATTGGGGCAAAGCCAACAATAATTTCACCGAAATTGAAAAACAAAATTTCCCATTAGAATTTTACACTAAAAATTCTGGAAACGCTGTTATCAAAATCATCAACGCTCAAAATGAAACCATAAAAACCATTAATCAACTTGCTGACAAAGGTTTTAATACCATCAGTTATGATTTAACAGTAAATGCAACTGAAAAGTCTAAAAAAGCAGATGATGGTAATGTTTACATCACTCCAGGAAAATACACGATAGAAATTTCCATCAATGGAGTTACAGAAAAGAAATCGCTGGAAGTTAAAGAAAAACCAAAATCTAAAAGCAAAAGAGTAACCGAAGTTCCGCAAGGAACAATGTCTCCAGGAGAATTTAAAAAATGGAGAAGAGAAGTTGGTTTCAAAAAGCAATTATAATTTTAAAACAAAAAGTCCCGAAAATTTCGGGACTTTTATTTTATCTTACACTCGGAATCACGATGAGACTTTCGTTTCCTGAACTGTTTACCGCTTGTACTGCAAAGAAATAATTGTCTTTAGAATAAGGAAGTTTCATTGAATTTTCTTTGGTGAAAAATTTCTTTTGCCAAGTAGAAGAATCGGTTTCACGCATGAGAACGTAATAACCTGCAACTTCTCCATTTTTTGGTTTTTCCCAGTGAATGGTAGTGAAATTGGTCAATTCTTTTACATCCATTTTTACATTTTCTGGTTTAGAAGGAGATTTTGCCAAATTTGCCAAAACAGAAACATTTACCCCAACATTTTTCTTGAAATATTCAAAATCCATAAACTCTGGTAAATCCCCAAATTGCTTACCATTTTCTTTTCTGATATCTTGATGTTGATGGTCGTAATTTTCATTAAATTCAGTTAATCTTACTGCTGAAAAACCTTGATTCACGAAGGAAGTATGGTCGCCCCCACGAAGAAATCTGTCGTTTCTATAGATTAATTTAACTTCTAAATTGTCCACATAACGCTCTCCAATTTCCTTAATGTATCTTGCCAATTGTCTTGCTTCTCCATCATTTTCTAAGCCTAAATTTCTAATTCCTTGAGCTTTTTTATCCAAATCAAATTGTGGCAAACCTTCAGAAAAAACTCTTAACTGATTGGCATTAATCAAATTGGTTTCGCTAGAAAGATTATTCCCTACCATATCATGATTGAGCAAAGCTTCTAACTGCCAATTTTCGTTTTTTGCCTTTTCCGCAAGCATTTTAGCTCCTAACAAACCTTGTTCTTCACCAGAAAATGCCACAAAAACAATGGTTGCTGGGAATTTTGATTGGCTCAAAACTCTAGCAGATTCTATTACGGCTCCTACTCCGCTTCCGTCGTCATTTGCTCCTGGTGCGAAATCTTTGTTATTCATCACATCAGAAACTCTGGAATCAAGATGTCCGCCAATCATAAAAATTCTTTTATCATTGGGATCAGTTCCACGCAAAATAGCAATAGCGTTTCCTAAATCTGTAGGCTGATTGATTCTTTTTCCATCTGGTTGAATGGTTTGATTTTGTAGAAAAACCTCCATTCTTCCATCAGCGTTTTTAGCATAATTTCTAAATTTAGAAAGCACCCAATTTCTAGCAGCACCAATTCCTTTTTTGGCATCAGTCGTAGAACTCATGGTATGACGAGTACCGAAACTTACTAATTTATTGATGTGAGATTTTAAAGAATCTGCGCTTACTTGAGACACATAATTCGCAATTTCTGCATCTCTTGAAACAGTTTGTTGTGCCGAGAAAACAGCAGGTATTAATAAAACTGAAAGTATAAGTTTTTTCATTATTCAGAGTTGGTTTTATTTATTTTAATTTCAAAATTTCTTGACAAAAACGTTCTACCATTTCGGTTTCTGTAGCCCAAGAAGTAATAATTCTAATAGCTGAATTTTGTGCATCTATTTTCTTCCAAACGTAAAAATCAAACTGTTCTGAAAGTTTCTCAATTTGTGAATTTTCTAAAATCGGAAAAATCTGATTGGTGTCTGTTTCCGCCAAAAATTCACAACCTATTTCTTTGAAAGTTTGCTTGATTTTCATGGCTTGTTGATTGGCGTATTTCGCTAAATCCCAATATAAATCGTCTTTCATCAACTCTTGAAACTGAATTCCGAGTAATCTTCCTTTCGCGAGCATTGCCCCTTTTTGCTTAATGTGAAAACCGAATTCTTCTTGCAGACTTTGTCTGTTTATAATGATTGCTTCGCCTAATAAAGCTCCGTTTTTAGTTCCGCCAAGATAAAAAACATCTGTAAACTTCGCTACATCTTCTAACGTCAAATCATTGCTTTCCGCAGTAAGTGCTTGTCCTAATCTAGCACCATCCATAAAAAGATACAAACCGTTTTCTTTACAGAATTTTGAAAGATTTTCTAATTCTTTTTTTGTGTAAATGGTTCCAATTTCTGTAGAATTAGAAATGTAAACCAATTTCTGTTTCAGTTGATGAGGTTTATTTTGGTGAACCTCTATCACACTTTGTACATGTTCTGGAGTCAGTTTACCATCTATGGTTTCTACACCATGAACTTTGTGACCTGTTGCTTCTATCGCGCCTGCTTCATTAGTGAAAATATGACCAGTAGTTGCAGAAACCACACTTTCGTGAGGTCTTAGAATGGCTGAAATCACCAATAAATTCGCTTGCGTGCCTCCACTTACAAAATGAACTTTGGAATGAGGTGCATTTGCTTTTTGAAGAATGAGTTTTTCTGCTTCTGCGCAATAATCATCTAAACAATAACCATTTTGTTGAGAATAGTTGGTTTGCATTAAAGCTTCTAAAATGCTGGGATGACAACCTTCTGAATAGTCGTTTTTAAAAGAATATTTCATAGGACTAAATTAAGGAAAAAGTGTAAGATTGTTAATACTTACAATATTAATTTTAAAATAAACATGTTCTTTTGTCTTGAAACAAAAGAACCAAAAATTCAAGACTGGAAACTCGGCTAAAATTTTAAATAATTTTCTAAAATTTCCAAAACTCGTCCCTAGCTTTTTCCTTACTTACTCAAACAGTGGAAATTTCTTTACAAAAATTTTTCAAAATTTTCAAACGCCTCCGTTTCCTAGGTCATAAAAATCGAAAAGCTTAATTCAAAAAGTTTAAAAAAATACAAAAACTGCGCCCCAGATTGAGCCATTGTTGGAGCTCATCTCAAAAAAAAAGGGGAATTGGGCTTGGCTTTTGAGATAGCGACTGGCGAAAGCTGGAAATGGCGCCCGAATTATTGGCTTTTTCTATAAAATTTAGCTATTTTTTCATTATTTTCAATAAAGTGTGTAACCTTTTCGTTATAATGAACGTATAATAAGATATGAGACAGTTAAAAATTACAAAACAGGTTACCAATAGAGAAACCGCTTCCCTTGACAAATATTTGCAAGAAATTGGTAAAGTAGAACTCATCACAGCAGACGAAGAAGTAGAACTCGCTCAAAGAATCCGTAACGGAGACAGAGCTGCTCTAGAAAAGTTGATTAAAGCCAACTTGCGTTTCGTGGTGTCTGTATCAAAACAATATCAAAACCAAGGATTATCTCTTCCTGACCTTATTAATGAAGGAAACCTTGGCCTAATGAAAGCTGCTAAAAGATATGACGAAACCAGAGGTTTTAAATTTATTTCTTATGCAGTTTGGTGGATTAGACAATCTATCTTACAAGCTCTTGCTGAGCAATCTAGAATTGTAAGATTACCTTTGAACAAAATTGGTTCAATCAATAAAATCAACAAAGCTTATGCACACTTAGAACAAGAAAACGAAAGACCGCCTTCACCAGAAGAATTGGCAGAAGTTCTAGACATGAGCGAAGAAGATATTAAAGAATCTATGAAAAACTCTGGTCGTCACTTATCTATGGACGCACCATTAGTAGAAGGAGAAGATTCTAATTTATATGACGTTTTACGTTCTGGTGAATCACCAAGTCCAGATAAAGACTTAATGCTAGAATCTCTACAAATCGAGATTGAAAGAGCTTTACAAACGCTTACGCCAAGAGAAGCAGATTTGGTAAGATTATATTTCGGTCTAAACGGAAAACATCCTATGACTCTAGAAGAAATAGGTGAAACTTTCGACTTAACGAGAGAAAGAGTAAGACAGATTAAAGAAAAAGCAATTAAGAGATTGAAACACAACTCTAGAAGCAAAATCTTGAAGTCTTATTTAGGAAAATAATAAAGCTGTAAGCATTCAGCTATCAGCAAAACGCAAAAAAGATAGCAACTCGCTATCTTTTTTTTATATCAATACTTTAAAAATCTAAACGAAAGAAGTAAAAAATAAAATGAAAACAAAACTTATTGCACCTTCAGTTTTATCTGCAGATTTTGGGAATTTACAGCGTGATATAGAAATGATCAACCGCAGTCAAGCAGATTGGTTTCACGTAGACGTGATGGACGGAAGATTCGTTCCGAATATTTCTTTTGGCTTCCCAGTAATGAAAGCGATTCAGGAACACGCCAAAAAATTTGCAGATGTGCATCTTATGATTGTAGAACCAGATAAATATGTGGAAGAATTCATCAATTACGGCGCAGACTTGGTTTCTGTACATTATGAAGCGTGTACACATCTTCACAGAACCATTAATTTGATTCAAGACAAAGGTGCAAAAGCTGGTGTAGTACTTAATCCTTCTACTCCAGTTTGGGTATTAGAAGATATTATTACCGAAGTAGATTTGGTTTTATTGATGAGCGTAAATCCTGGTTTTGGAGGACAAAAATTTATAGAAAACACCTACAAAAAAATCAGAGAAACCAAAGAATTGATTTTAGAAAATAATTCTACAGCGCTCATCGAAATAGACGGCGGTGTAAATACCGAAAACGCTCCAAAACTCTTCGAAGCAGGTGCAGATGTTCTGGTAGCGGGAAATGCAGTTTTTGCCAGTGAAAATCCAGAAAGAACGATTGAACTGTTAAAAGTTTAATTTCAAAAAAAAACTAATCACCATTATCATGAAAAATGAAAAATCTTTTTTCGAAACCATCATTGATGCTATTTCTTGGTTGAAAATAGTTGCATCGCCTACTCTTTTGGGAATTGGAATTGGTTACGCGTGTCAATATTACTTGAATAGTGATTTCCTTTTTGGATTTTTTGTCATAGCAGGAATTGTTTTAGGAATTTATTTGGCCAATAAAGTTTCTAAGAAATATGGAGCAACTGATTTTATTTCAAAAGTAGATGCATCACCAGACATAGATGAATATGTAAAAGATAAAAAATAAAAAGTTCGAGAAAATTCTCGAACTTTTTTTATAAATTTTGGGTAATACTATTTGATTAGAAAATTTCTCTTCCAGAAAAATGGAATTGCGCTTCAATTAGAGCATTTTCATCAGAATCTGAACCATGAACTGCATTTTCGCCTACGCTTCTTGCAAACATCTTTCTAATTGTACCTTCTGCAGCTTCAGCAGGATTGGTAGCACCAATTAGTTTTCTGAAATCTTCTACTGCGTTTTCTTTTTCTAAAACCGCAGCTACGATTGGTCCAGAAGACATAAATTCTACTAATTCTCCGTAGAAAGGTCTTTCTGCGTGTATTTCATAGAATTTTTTAGCATCTGCAACTGTTAATTGAGTTAATTTTAATGCTTTGAATTTAAATCCAGCTTCTGCAATTTTCCCTAAAATTGCTCCAATGTGCCCATCTGCAACCGCATCTGGCTTAATCATTGTAAATGTAATGTTACCTGACATAATTTTTTAAAAATATTTTTTGCAAATGTAAGATTTTTTTGTACTTTTGCAAAGGAAACTTATTTCAAAGAGAGCCATTTTCTTTTGGCACGTTATTTGCAATATTAATAACGATTCTCATGTTTAATTTGAGTTTTCATGGTTATTAGTTTTTACCTCCAAGCAATTGGAGGTTTTTTTATGTAAAAATAAAATGTTAGATTTGAAAAATATTACATCTAACAACATGAACTCCCTTACCGAAGAAAACTATTTAAAAGCCATTTTCCACTTATTAGATTCTGAAAATCAGGTTACTGTAAATGAACTAAGCAAATTTTTACAAATCAAAATGCCTTCTGTAAACAGCATGATGAAAAAATTTGCAGACAAGAATTGGGTAATCTACGAAACCTATAAACCAATAAGGGTAACAGAATTAGGCAGAAAGGAAGCTGCTATAGTGGTAAGAAAACACCGATTAACAGAAATGTTTTTGGTTGAAAAAATGGGATTCGGTTGGGAAAATGTTCACGAAATTGCAGAACAATTAGAACATGTACACTCTGAAGATTTTTTTGACAAGATGGATGAAATCCTAAATTTCCCAAAAGTAGATCCTCATGGCGAACCTATTCCAGATAAAGATGGTATCATTATCACTCAAAATCTTAAAAAACTAAGTGAGTGTAAAATAAATGATATAGTAATTCTTACTTCGGTTACTATTTCTACGGATGATTTTCTGAATTATTTAAACCAAAGAAATCTAGCTTTAGGCGTAGAAATTTTGATTAAAAATATAGAAAAATTTGATGGTTCTATGCAGATAACGTTTTCAGATAGAACCGAGATTCTAAGCAAAATGGTTTGCGAAAAACTATTGGTAAAAAAATAAATCCCGAAGAAATTCGGGATTTATTTTTATGTATTTTGAACTATTAATTATTTTCCAGCTTTTAGAGCAGCTTCTACTGCTTTCATTTCTTGGAATTTAACATCATTATGCGCTGTTTGATATAAACCTTTTAATAAAGATACAATTTCTACATTTTTAGGATCTATAGCGTAGATTTTTTCAGCAAAAGGAATTGCTTTTCCTAACTTAGTTCTTCTTTCTGCTAATAATTTATTGAATAAATCCATTTTTTTAGCTTTTCTAGCTTCATCAATCGCTGCAATCGCCTTATCATCTCCATTTACATAAATATTGTAAACCATACCTTGTAAAGCTTCCATATAATTAGGGTCTATTTCTAGAGATTTTCTAAAATACCCTTCAGCTTCAGCTATTTTACTTGGGTCTTTACTCGCTAAAACGCCTAAATTATACCAAGAAATTTTATCATTAGGGTTTTTAGTTACTTGATCTTTAAGATTTGCCATGAATTGATCAATTTTACCAGATTTATAGTAAACAGTACCTTGTTGTTCTGTCAATTTACTACTTTTTGGAAACTTAGCTAATCCTTTTTCGATTAAAGCAAGTGCTGTATCATAGCTTTGATTTTCTATTTCTAGCGCTACAGCCGTTTCGTATAATTCTTGTTCTACACTTGGAGTATCTTCTGTTTTAAAATCGGTGTAATCACCAGTTGCACCCATTTTTTTGTAAAGCTCAAAAGAATTTTTATCAAGATTTTCTACTGCTCCTGTTTTCTTATTTTTTGCTTTATATTCTGTTTTTACACCTGTATAACCTTCATTAATTAATTCAGTATATACTTTTGCAGCTTCTACATTTTTTTGACCTTGAGCATAAGATACACCTGCATAATATTTATATAGTTTATCTTCGCTACCTGCTGCTGCTAAAAGATTATTTACTTCTAAGAATTTTTTTCCTGCTACTTCATGGTTCTTAGCATTATAAGCAGCCATAGCTTCTTCATTAGCTTTAGTCAAAAGTGGATTAATTTTTGCTCCAAGATTTCCTACTAGTGTAGGTGCGTAAGTTTCTTCTTTAAGATTAGCCACTCCAGATGTATCTGCAGCTTGTTTACCTACGTAATACACTTTTTGTTTCTCTGCGTTCTTACCTACATAAATTTTAGATTTTCCAAGTGCAGTGATATTCGCTAATACTTCTGCACCCTCAGAAACTTTACCTGTATTTAAAAGTCCAAGACCTTTAGCATAATAATATTGTTCTAAAATGGTAGGCTCTAAAAGGTAAGTCTTACCACCTAAAATTGCATCTGCAGCACCAATCTGTGTATTTGCTGTAGCAGTATCATTTGCTTCGATTGCTTTGAAAGCAGCTGAAATTTCTTTTTTTTGTCCAAATGAAAAACCAAAGGCAATAACTGCTGCACTTAAAATTATTTTTTTCATAATGTAAAAATTAAATTTTTAAAAAAAGGACAAGTTTATGGCTTGTCCTCAATATAATACTATTCTTCTTCGTTCTTATTTAATGTATCTTCTTGAGATTCAAGAGGAGCTTGATTCTGAGTTTCTTCGTCGATATTCTCTACTATCTCTTCAGTTTCTTCTTCTACTTCTTTGTCCATCATTACTTTTGCTACAGCAGCAATCTCATCATTATTTTTCAAGTTAATCATTCTTACTCCTTGAGTATTTCTACCCATTACTCTTAGGTCGTCCATTCCCATTCTGATGGCAACTCCAGATTTATTGATAATCATCAAACCATCTTCATCTGTAACCGACTGAATCGCAATAAGATTTCCTGTTTTTTCAGTAATATTAAGCGTGATTACTCCTTTTCCGCCTCTATTGGTAATTCTATAATCTTCTACTGCGGTACGTTTACCATATCCTTTCTCCGAAACTACTAAAACCGTCTCATTTTGAATATCATTTACCACAATCATGCCAATTACTTCATCTCCATCAGATAAATCTACACCACGCACTCCAATAGAACTTCTACCAACTGCTCTTACTTTTTCTTCTGGGAATCTGATACATTTACCACCTTTAGTAGCAATCATGATTTCAGAAGTTCCTGTAGTTAATTTAGCTTCTAATAATTGGTCATCTTCTCTAATTTCAATAGCATTAATACCATTAACTCTTGGTCTAGAATATTGCTCAAGAGAAGTTTTCTTGATGATACCATTTTTAGTCACCATTACCACATACATAGAATTTACATAATCTACATCTTTTAGATCATTGGTTCTGATGTATGCTCTGATTTTATCATCTGGTTCTATGTTAATTAAATTCTGAACCGCTCTTCCTTTAGCTGTTTTAGAACCTTCAGGGATTTCGAAAACTCTTAACCAGAAACATTTTCCTTTTTCGGTAAAGAACATCATGTATTGGTGATTAGTCGCCGAAACAATGTATTCTAAGAAATCTGCATCTCTAGTTGTAGCGGCTTTATTACCAACTCCACCTCTACTTTGAACTTTATATTCAGAAAGTGGTGTTCTCTTAATATAACCGGCGTGAGAAATTGTAAGAACTACTTTTTCGTCTGGAATTAAGTCTTCTATAGACATTTCTCCACCTGAGTAATCTATTTCTGAACGTCTTTCGTCACCGTATTTTTCCTTAATTTCTAGCAATTCATCTTTGATGATTTGGTATCTTCTTGGTTCATTGGTCAAAATATCTTCCAAATCTTTAATTAAAGCCATAATTTCTTCATATTCAGCTCTAATTTTGTCAAGCTCCATTCCTGTTAAACGAGCTAGACGTAAATCTAGAATCGCTTGAGCTTGAATTTCTGAAAGTTCAAATTCTGCAATTAATCCTTCTTTTGCTTCTTGTGGATTTGCAGAATGACGAATAATGGCAATGGCTTTATCAAGAGATTCTTGCGAACCAATTACCTTCATAAAACCTTCTAAAATATGCGCTCTTTCTTTCGCTTTTTTCAGCTCATATTCTGTTCTTCTCACAATCACTTCGTGACGGTGGTCTACGAAATGATGAATAATATCTTTAAGATTTAATTGTTCTGGTCTACCATGAACTAAAGCGATATTGTTAACAGAGAAAGAAGTTTGTAAAGCTGTATATTTATACAATAAGTTAAGAACAACATTTGGAATCGCGTCATTCTTTAATTCATAAACCACTCTAAGACCGTTTCTGTCTGACTCATCTCTGATTTCGTAAATTCCAGGAATTTTTTCATCTTTTACCAATTCTGCAGTTCTAGCAATCATCTCTGCTTTATTCACTTGGTAAGGAATTTCGGTAACGATGATGGCATTTCTATTGCCTATTTCCTCGAAACTTACTTTAGCACGAAGTACAATTCTTCCTCTTCCTGTATGGAAAGCATCTCGTACTCCTTCATAGCCATAAATAATACCACCAGTTGGGAAATCTGGAGCAATGATATGCTTCATCAATTCATCAATAGTGATTTCTTTATTGTCAATATAAGCACAGATAGCATCTACAGCTTCAGATAAATTGTGAGGCGCCATGTTGGTAGCCATACCTACCGCAATACCAGAAGTACCATTTACCAAAAGATTTGGAATTTTGGTAGGCATTACTTTTGGTTCCGTTAATGAATCATCAAAGTTATTTTGAAAATCTACCGTTTCTTTATCTAAATCAGAAAGAACTTCGTCTGAAATTTTCTTTAATCTCGCTTCGGTGTAACGCATTGCAGCTGGTGGGTCTCCGTCCATAGAACCGAAGTTACCTTGACCGTCTACTTGCGGATAACGCAAACTCCATGGTTGCGCCATTCTCACCATCGCATCATATACCGAAGAATCTCCATGAGGGTGATATTTACCTAAAACATCCCCTACAATTCTTGCAGATTTTAAATATTTTCTGTTCGAAAAAACGCCCAAACCATACATCCCGTATAAAACTCTTCTGTGAACAGGTTTTAAGCCGTCTCTTACATCTGGTAACGCTCTGGAAACAATTACCGACATTGAGTAATCAATGTAAGAGGATTTCATTTCATCAACGATGTTGATAGGAATTAGTCTTTCTCCTTCTTTATGCATACTTTATTTTTTAATTATTTGAAAATCAAGCTTATAACAAAATAAACTGATTTCTAAATTTTTCAATTTTAAATAACGCACGAATATACGAAAAAATGCCGAAAAAATTGACGGAAATTCACAATTTGTTATCCACAAATAAGCTAATATTTATCATTTTTTGAAAACAAAATAAACCGCCAAAACCAAACAGACAAAAGCCGCTAAATGATTCCATTTAAACGATTCATTTTTAAAGAAAAATACTGCAAATACGGTAAAAACAACCAGCGTAACTACTTCTTGTATAATTTTCAGCTGAAATAATGTAAAAGGACCTCCATTTTCTCTAAAGCCCAATCTATTAGCTGGTACTTGAAAGATATATTCAAACAACGCAAATCCCCAACTGATAAGAATGACTGACCAAAGTACAGATTTTTTCATCCAACCCCATTCTTGAAAT
>CAZHCK010000053.1:0-17392 GCA_964530915.1 uncultured Cloacibacterium sp.
TCTTTATGTGACTTATGTGTTAAGAAAAAAAAATGCTTGAAAAAATAAAACACATGAGTTGATTAAAAAACAGGATAAAGAAACAAAAGAACACATTAGTTTTTGAAAATCTTTGATTTTCTTCTTATTTGTTCTTTTGTATATTTTCAATGTTAAATCTTTATGTGACTTATGTGTTAAGTAATAAAATGCTCATTAAATCATTGTAACAAACTTTATCAATATATAACTTATACCCAATAATACTTTTAACAATATGTTCAAAAATTTCAAACTCAATAAATTATTATTTTTCGCGCCGTTAATCACGCTCATGTTCTGTTTTAATGCACCGCAGAATGATGACGAGAAAATGCAGACGATTATGATAAGTGTAAAAAACACGCTTTCTTATCTGCATTATTCGCCTAAGCCGATTAATGATGCTTATTCTGCTGATGTTTATGATAAATACATGGAGATGATAGACCCAGGAAAAAGATTTTTCTTGCAGTCAGAAGTGGATGAATTCAGCAAACACAGAACCAAATTAGACGATTATCTGAACAGAGGCGACTTAACTTTTTATAAACTAACGGTTGATAAATTGTACGACAGAACCGCAGAAATTGAAAAATATTCTCAGGAAATCTTGAGCAAGCCAATTAATTTTGAAGAAAATGACGAATTAATTCTGGAACCAAAACTGAAAAAATATCCTCAGAATCAAGAAGAATTAAAAAATGAGTGGAAAAAATTCATCAAGTACAATATTCTTCAAGAAATAGAAACGCTCAATGCGAAAGAAGAAACGCAACGTGAGAAAAAAGACAGTGTAAACCGTCTGAAACTGAAAGATACCATCAAGCTAGAAATTCTTACACCAGCTCAGAAACAAGTAAAAGCAACGGAAGAAGTAAAAGATTTAATGACTTCTATGTTTAAGAGATTCCAAAAACGTAAAAAAATGGATTGGTTCTCTGTTTACATGAACGCTTACACAGAAGTTTTTGATCCGCATACCAATTATTTTTCACCTCAAGACAAAGAAGATTTTGATGTAAACTTCGTAGGAAAAGTAATTGGAATTGGGGCAACAATTCAAGAGAGCAAAGGAAAAATAAAAATCGGAACATTGGTAGTTGGCGCTCCAGCTTGGAAGTCTAAACAGATTTCAGAAGGAGACGAAATTCTAAAAGTTCAGTCTAAAAAAGGAGAAGAACCAATTAACGTAACGGGAATGTTGGTAGATGAAGCGGTGCGTTTTATCCGTGGTGAAAAAGGAACTGAAGTAGTTCTTACCTTGAAGAAAAAAGACGGAACCATCAAAGAAGTGAAAATGATTCGTGAAGAAGTAGCGATAGAAGACACTTTTGCGAGAAGTATCATCATCAATGGAGCGAATGGTAAAAAATATGGATTCATCAATTTGCCAAGTTTCAATGCAGATTTTGAAGATGCTAAAGGAAGAAATGCCTCAGATGATATAAAAGCGGAATTAATAAAATTAAAAGCCCAAAATGTAGAAGGAATTATCCTTGATTTAAGAAATAACGGAGGTGGTTCTCTTACCGAAGTGGTAGATATTATGGGACTTTTCATGAATAACGGACCAGTTGTTCAAGTAAAAGACGGAAACGGTAGAGTTCAAGTGATGAGAAACAAACAAAATGACCCAATTTGGACTGGTCCGTTGGTAATCATGCAAAACGAACTTTCGGCTTCTGCTTCTGAAATTTTAGCAGGTGCGATGAAAGATTATGGAAGAGCAGTGATTGTAGGTTCGCCTAATTCTTTCGGGAAAGGAACGGTGCAGACTTTTGTAGAACTGAATAGATTTTTAAACAGTACGGATGATTTTGGTTCACTGAAATTAACCATTCAGAAATTCTATAGAATTAATGGAAAATCTACGCAGTTGAAAGGTGTAGACTCTGATATCCCGATGAAAGATGTATTCTCTTATGAAGAAATAGGCGAAAGATTTGACAATTATGCTTTACCTTGGGATCAAGTAAATTCTAGCAGTTTTACAGTGAATAATCCAATAAATGTAGCAGGTTTGGCGAAAAACAGTCAGTCAAGAATGGCTCAAAATAAATTTTATCAATTGTTATTAGAATCTGCACAATGGAGAGAAAAATTAGACAAAGAAGAAAAAATTTCTCTTAATCTAAAAGATTTTGAAGCAGTAATGAAAACCAGAAAAGTACAGATTGACAAATTCAAGCCATTGATTAAATACAATAACGGATTAAATTTTGCCCTTCATGCAGACGAAGTTGCCAGAGGAAAAACCGATGAGGTTTTCGCTAAAAAATCTGAAAACTGGATGAAAAATCTAAAAAGAGATATTTACCTGCAAGAAACTGTAAATATTATCTCTGAGTTAAAATAACAGTCTTTGACTGATTTTATACAACTCCTCCAAATTTTTGGAGGAGTTTTTTTATTTAGAACTTTAATTCTATTCCTTCAAGTTTTAAAAGTGCCGCTTTTCTATCGACACCACCTGCATAACCCGTTAATGAAAGATTTTTGCCAATTACTCTGTGACAAGGAACCACCAAGCATAATTTATTTCTAGAATTGGCATTGGCAACTGCTCTTACCGATTTTGGACGTTTCATGGAATCTGCTTGAGATTGGTAACTTCTGTACTCTCCAAAACTGATGCTCTGCAACTCTTCCCAAACTTTTTTCTGAAAATCTGTGCCCTTAAATTCTACAGGGACGGTAAATTTTGTCAATTTTCCTTTGAAATATTGGCTCAATTCCTTTTCCAGAAGTTTTAAAACCCTATTATTCGATGTTTTGATGACGCCATAACCTTGCGAAATTTCTTCCATGTGTTTTTCAAAATATTTAGAATCTTCAAAATCGAGAAGTAGTAAAGCATTTTGATTGGCAAAAGCCACCATTTTACCCAAAGGAGTTTCGAATGATTTGGTGTACAGCATATTCATAATGAATGAGTTTTCAACAAATTTAGGAAGAATTTTTGCGAAAAGAGGGTTTAATTTTTAAAATACTTTTTCATTTCATCAATTTGAGAATCGTTTTTCGTGAGAATATGTTTTTAATCAGCAATTCTTTTGAAAAAAACTCCACAAGTCTTATTTAGAATTAAAATAAATAAAGTATATTTGCTCCTCAATTAATTATAGAAATCTTGCAGACAAATATTTCAAATAAATTGTGCTGTTTTCCTCGAAATAAAAAGGGGAAAATCAAAGGTTATGATAACGAAAACTTGCAGATGCCCAATAAGATTATCGAAATGGGATTATTGCCAGAAACATCTTTCGTCATCTTACATCAAGCGCCTTTTAGCGGTCCTCTGTACATAGAATACGGAGAAGAAAAAACGAGAGTTGCTCTTCGTGAAGAAGAAGCGAGATTTATTTTCGTAGAACCAGAAAATTAAACCAAAATTTCTACTGAAATTTGGAAAATTATATGCCGAACTCAGCAAAAAAACAAAAACATATTCTTTTGGTAGGAAATCCTAATGTAGGAAAATCTACCATCTTCAATTTGCTTTGTAACAAAAACCAAAAAACCGGCAATTACGCTGGAGTTACTGTTGCTTCACACGAAGGAACTTACCTATACAAAGACGAAGAAGTAGAAATTGTAGATTTGCCAGGTTCTTACAGCATTTATCCCACTTCTGAAGACGAAGCTATTTTCACCAAATATTTGATTGAAGAACAAGAAAAATACAGCGGTGTAATTTACATTGCTGATGCGCTGAATCTTAAAAGAAGCTTACTGCTTTATCAGCAAATCAAAGATTTAGGAATTCCTATTTTGATGGTGATTAACCAAGTAGATTTGGCGGAGAAAAGAGGTTTACACATCGATTCTAAAAAACTGGGCGAACTTCTTGGTCAAAATATTTTAGAAACCAATGCCAAAAAAAATATTGGTATTGAAGAAATAAGAGAATCTATTTTTAAAGATGAATTTTCGGTTTCTGATAAGCCTTATTTTGATATTCCTTCGGAAAATTTAGGATTGGTTTTCAAGATTTCAAGACAAATCGAAGAGAATAATTTCTATAAAGTTTGGACACTTATTGCGGCAGATACTTATCTCGGCAAATTAGAAAGTGTAAAAACACAATTGAATCAAGAAGACAGAAAATGTATGGTTCCGAAGCGTTTACAAGTGCAGGAAACCATCAGAAGATACCAACAAATAGACGGAATTATCTCACAAACTATTTCTAAAAAGCCGCAGTTCAAGGAACTTCTCACCGAAAAATTAGACAAAGTTTTAGTACATCCTGTCTTAGGATATTTGGTTTTTGGAATTATTTTACTTACCATTTTCCAAAGTGTATTTTTCATCGCAGAATATCCTATGAATTGGATTGATGCTGCTTTTGCTTGGTTGTCAGAAACTTCCAGAACTTGGCTTCCAGAAGGTCCATTGAATTCATTAATTTCAGACGGAATTATCCCAGGAATTGGAGGAATTGTGATTTTTGCCCCACAAATTGGAATTCTTTTATATTTCTTGTATTTATTAGAAGATTCTGGTTACATGGCGAGAGTTATTTTCTTGATGGACAGGTTCTTACGACCGTTTGGCTTAAACGGAAAAAGTATTGTTCCGCTCGTTTCAGGAACAGCTTGTGCGATTCCTGCAATTATGAGTACCAGAAATATCGAAAACGTAAAAGAGCGATTGATTACCATTCTGATTACGCCTTTTATGACGTGTTCTGCAAGACTTCCGGTTTACAGTATCATTATTGCGCTTATTTTTACCGATGGAACTTTCTTTGGTGTAAAATATAAAGCGATTGCACTTCTAGGAATGTATTTTCTAGGATTTGCGACTTCGCTTTTAGCCGCATTTATTTTAAAATATTTTATTAAAAATAAAGGAAAAACCTTCTTGGTAATGGATTTGCCAACGTATAAAATGCCACTTTGGAAATATGATTTCAAATTGGTTTTAGGTAAAGTTGGGGAATTTATCACAGGCGCTGGAAAAATCATTTTGGCGGTAAGTGTAATTCTTTGGTTTTTAAGTTATTTCGGACCAAAAGATGATTTCCATATTTTAGAACATCATTCAGATGTGAAATTAGAAAATTCTTATTTGGCTAAAATCGGAAAGCAAATGGAACCTGTGATTTCACCATTGGGTTACGATTGGAAAATGGGAGTGGGAATTCTTACCAGTTTTGCAGCGAGAGAAGTGTTTGTTGGCACAATGTCAACACTTTACAGCCTTGATGATGATGCTCCAGAAAAATCGGTCATCGAAAAAATGAGAAGTGATGTAAAACCGAATGGCGAAAAAGTCTTCAGTTTTGCAACAGGACTTTCGATTCTAATATTCTACGCTTTTGCGATGCAATGTATTTCTACGATTGCCGTAGTCTACAGGGAAACAAAATCTTGGAAATGGACGGCTATTCAATTGGTTTTCATGTCTGGTT
The DNA here is from genome assembly GCA_964530915.1 of uncultured Cloacibacterium sp. GTDB lineage: Bacteria > Bacteroidota > Bacteroidia > Flavobacteriales > Weeksellaceae > Cloacibacterium. The sequence goes on from CAZHCK010000053.1 coordinate 5,438, forward strand.
TAGCTTATCTAGCTTCCATGTTGGTTTACCAATTTTTTAAATAAAAAAAACTGCTTTTAAAAGCAGTTTTTCATTTTATTCAGCTACGAAAACGCGTTTCGCCAATTCTTGATCAAAAAGATACAAAGCAGAAGGATTGTCTTTCACCATTTTAATTTTCGAAATCAATTGAGAAGCATTGGCTTCTTCTTCTACTTGTTCATTTACAAACCATTGTAAGAAAGCAGCAGTAGAGTAGTCTCCTGCATCATTAGCAGCTTTTACAATGTCAAAAATACTTTTGGTTACTAATTTTTCGTGCTCTAAAGCTTTTTCAAAAATTTCTAAAGCATCTTTGAAATCATGAGGAGGTTGTTTTACTTCTTGTAGCACAATTCTTCCACCGATATCATTCAAATAATCAAAGAATTTTTCTGAATGCATCAGTTCTTCTTTAGATTGAACTCTGAAATAATTGGCAATTCCGTCTAAATCTTGTTCTAAAAACCAAGCGCTCATGGATAGGTACAATTGCGCCGCATATTGTTCTTTTGCAATTTGCTGATTCAGCAAATCAAATATATAATCTCTGTTCATGATAAATGAATTTATTCAAAGATAAGAAAGAAATGTGATTTAGGTTTATGAAATTTTATCTCTTCCTGGGCATTTTTTACATCTTTTCCCTTTCTTAAATTTCTTGCAACATTTCTTTTTACCACAATATTGTTCGTAGTTTTTGCTCTCCAAAGTTGGAACAACAAGATTGAAATAAGGGTTAGTTCTGAAATCCATGAGACAAAATTAATCTTTATTTAGAATAGTTCAAAATAATTATGTAATTTTGTAATAAGATTTTTGTCATGGAAAGTTTAGTCCTTCAATACGTTATCATTTTTGCGGCTTTATTAGCGGCATCTTATTCTATTTATAAAATTGTCAAAAAAACTTTTTCTCCAAAGAAATTCGATAGTAAAAGAACGCATTGCGATAAAGATTGCGGCTGTTCTTGATTTAAAACGTTGAAAACATTTTTTTAACATTAAGAGTTTATTAAGGAATTAAGAAAATTAAGTTTCAATTCTTCGAGTTTTGCTCTGTAAAAAATCTTTAGATTTTTTTTCTTAATGAACTTAATACCTTAATTCTTGCTTAATGGTTTAACTATCTATTTTTAAATTACGGAATTCTATAAATAGGATATTGATTTACAGTACCTTCGTAATATTCTGAATTTTTATACACCCAATCTAATTGCGCAGCTCCATCTTCTGCAAATTTAGCATCTGAAGTTTTTTTCAGTTCAAAAGCAGTTTTCAATGCTTTGTTGGTTTTTAATAATTCTGCTGCAGTATCTTCGAAAACGTAGTCAGAAAAATACTCTTTTTGTCCCAAAATTCCATCAAAATAGTTCCAGTTGAAATAAGAGTCTACTGCTTCTGGTTCCAGTGTTTCTAAGAGGAATTTCACGCCAGATTGTTTTGTAGAAACCAAATAATCTCCTTTTCTGAATTTTTTAGTCTTTAATTCTGATGAAACTTGAGTGTCGAAATGCAAGTAATGACCTTCATAAGGATTTTTTACGGTTTTAAAATCTACGATTTTATAAGATTCAACTGTTATCAAAGAATCTGATTGTAATTCCTTGAATTTGATTTGATTACGTTTTAAAGTTTCTATGATTTTACCTTCAGATTTTGGAATCACGTAATAAGTTGGGATTGTAATTTCCTTATCAGATTTATAAGTGTCAAAGAATTTTACTTTTCTTATGAAAGGTTTATTTCTGTCATAGAAAAGTCTCGGTTTTCCTGAAATTTCACTTGGTTTTTTCCCAGCTTCATAACCTTTGAAATCAATATAACTGTATTTAGTGCTGTCTAATTTCCAACGAATTGTATATTTCTTTTTTGGTAAATAATTCGTGAATTCTTCCATTATTTTTTTAGAAATTTCTGTGTAGTTTTCATCTACAAAATTGATGGAGTGCTTCATGTATTCATACGTTGCTTTTACGCGGTCTTTGTAAGGTTTTAGCATGTGCGTTTCTGCCACCGTTCCCGGAATATTGAAAAGGGTAGTGTAACCCGTTGCATAACGTGGAGAATCCATAAAAGCAGGAAAACCTTCATCTGGAGAATCTCCGTGAATATTGAAGTAAGGAACGCTCAAAATTTTAGATTTCTCCATATTTTGAATCAGTTTCGGTTGCATTTCTTGATGAAAATACGTTCCGAGATAGCTTCCTAATCTTTCTTTATTGGTAGAAATATAAGTAAAAGTGTATTGATAATCTGCGCCGTTACTTACATGATTATCAATAAAATAAATCGGTTTTAGCAAATGAAAAATCTCTTGAAAAGCTTTGGCATTTTCTGTATCATTTTTGATAAAATCTCTGTTCAAATCAAAATTTCTGGCATTCCCTCGGAAACCGTGTTCTTCTGGTCCGTTTTGATTAGCTCTTGAAAATTTCCCTCTTCTCAGCATTCCCGAAATGTTGTATGCTTCAATTGCGGCAACTTTGGTGTTTTGTGGAACTTTTATTTTTCCTAAAGCTAAATCTCGCATTAGCATCATTGTAGCATCAATTCCGTCACTTTCACCAGGATGAATTCCGTTATTGATGAGAATTACAGGATTTTGAAATTCAAATTTTTTAGTTTTAGAAATATTGAAAATCACGACTCTAATAGGTTCTCCGTTGTCATCTTTTCCTTTTTCTACTACAGAAATACTTTCGAAATTTTTATCTAAATCGTCATAGAATTTCACCATTTCTTCGTAGGTGGTGGTTTGGTTTCCGTTGCCTTTTTCGTAAGGTGTTTTGAAATCTTGAGCAAAAGAAAATACGGTTTGAACGAGGAATAGTAGTGTGATTTTTTTCATTGAGAGGAAAATTTAAACGAAGATATTAATTTTATATCTTTGATAAAACTATAAAATGAAAACATTCTATCTTCTTTTCGTTTCACTATTCATTATCAGTTGCCAAGAGAAAACTTTTGCTGATGACATTACTTTGGTTTACCCGAAAAATACCATAATGAAAATTCAGGAGTTTAATGAAGATGGTAATTTAGGAGGCGATAATTTAATATATGTTGGAAAAATTATTCCAAATATTGATGTGAAATATTATGAAAGTATTTTGCCTCCCCCACCTCCACCTATGATAATCAATGAGATAGATAAAACTTTCAATGAAAGAATAAAGAAAGAAATTGACTCAATCAATTTAAGTCAAAAACCATATTTTAAACGAAATTTATTGAAAATTCATTTTTCTAAAGAAAATGAGCCTTATGATTCTTTAACAAATAAAAATCTTGAAATCATTGTAAAACAAAAAGATACCCTTCCTCTTTATAAGCAAGATTATATAACTCATCAATTTAAAACTTTCAAAGCTTTTCCAATTTTCATTAAGAATATTTCTAACAAAACTTTAAAAATCCCAACTGAATCTAAAGGTGTAGCCTTTTATGCTTATGATAATGAGAAAAAAAATTTCTATTATCTTCGAAATAGTAATTATATGATTTGCGGAACAGGAATTAATTTCTACAACTATTTCGAACTCAAATCCAACGAAATTTTAGTTTATGCTTATCCTTTCTTCAAAAAAGGAAAAACACATAAAGCTAAAGTAAAATTTTATGACGCTTCATCAAAAGAATTTGATATTTCAATTGATGATGAGATTATTAAAAATCAACGCGCGAGTTATTTTATAGAATAGAAAAAAATCCACAGAATTTTCTGTGGATTTTATTTATCTTGATTCTTGGATCTGAAATCTTGAATCTATTTATTTAATCATTCAATTTCAAAACTGCCATAAATGCAGATTGTGGAACTTCAACTCTACCAATTTGTTTCATCTTTTTCTTTCCTTCTTTCTGCTTTTCTAGGAGTTTACGTTTTCTGGAAATATCACCTCCGTAACATTTTGCGGTAACGTCTTTTCTCAACGCTTTTACATTTTCACGGGCAATAACTTTTGCACCAAGAGCTGCCTGAATCGCAATGTCAAACTGTTGACGAGGAATCAATTCTCTTAGTTTTTCACACATTTTTTTACCAATGTAATAAGCGTTGCTATCGTGAATTAACGACGAAAGTGCATCTACCATATCTCCATTGATTAAAATGTCCATTTTCACCAATTTAGAAGCTCTAAATCCAATTGGATGGTAATCAAAACTTGCATAACCTTTAGAAATAGATTTCAGTCTATCATAAAAGTCAAAAACAACTTCTGAAAGCGGCATGTTAAATACCAATTCTACACGGTCTGAAGTCAAATAAGATTGGTTTACAATTTCGCCACGTTTTTCTATACAAAGTGTCATTACTGCACCTACGAAATCAGATTTTGTAATAATGGTAGCTTTGATGTAAGGTTCTTCTACACGATCAAGAGCGATTGGATCCATCATTTCTGAAGGGTTATTAATCAAAATCGGAACATCTGGTTCTTTTTTAGAATATCCGTAGTAAGAAACGTTAGGAACCGTAGTAATTACGTTCATGTTGAACTCTCTGTCTAGACGTTCCTGTACAATTTCCATATGAAGCATTCCTAAGAAACCACAACGGAAACCGAAACCAAGTGCCGCAGAACTTTCTGGCTCGAAAACCAAGGAAGCGTCATTCAGTCTTAACTTTTCAAGAGAAAATCTTAATTCTTCAAAATCTTCTGATTCAATAGGATAAATTCCCGCGAAAACCATTGGTTTTACATCTTCAAAACCATCAATAGCTTCGGTTGCAGGATTATTCATAGAAGTAATGGTGTCACCTACTTTTACTTCTCTAGCATCTTTAATCCCCGAAATAATATAGCCTACATCTCCGCATTTGATTTCAGATTTTGGAGCTTGTTTTAGTTTCAGCGTTCCTACTTCATCTGCTTCGTAGACTTTATCAGTCGCCATGAATTTTACTTTCTCGCCTTTAGAAATTTTCCCGTTTACTACTTTAAAGTAAGCTTCAATTCCACGGAAAGGATTGTAAACAGAGTCAAAAATCAATGCTTGAAGCGGTCCGTTTTCGTCGCCTTTTGGTGCAGGAATTCTCTCTACGATTTGCTCAAGCAATTCATGAACGCCAGCTCCAGTTTTCCCAGAAACACGCAATACATCTTCTGGTTTACAACCCAAAAGATTTACGATTTCATCTGTAACTTCTTCTGGATTAGCAGAAGGTAAGTCAATTTTATTCAGAATTGGAATAATTTCCAAATCGTTTTCTAGCGCTAAATATAAGTTGCTAATTGTCTGTGCTTGAATACTTTGTGCGGCGTCTACAATGAGTAGTGCTCCTTCACAAGCAGCGATAGAACGAGATACTTCGTAAGAAAAATCTACGTGTCCCGGTGTATCGATAAGGTTGAGAATATATTTTTCGCCTTTATATTCATAATCCATTTGAATGGCGTGAGATTTTATGGTAATTCCACGCTCTTTTTCCAAATCCATATCATCAAGGGTTTGCGCTTGCAACTCTCTTTGAGAAACCGTATTGGTATATTCTAAAAGTCTGTCAGCAAGGGTAGATTTCCCGTGGTCGATATGTGCGATTATGCAAAAATTTCTAATGTTCTTCATTCTTCTTTTTCAATGATTTGCAAAGATATTGATTTTAAGGTAAAATCCTAAAAATAAAAAACTCCGAATTGATTTTCGGAGTATATTTTAAAGATTTTAAGGATTTGGCATCGGTTCGCGACCTTTTGGCGGTCCCATTTTTTGTCTGCGTTCCATAAATTTTTCTCTCATTCTGCCTTCTTGATTAAAAAGTTTAAGCACTTGTTGAGGTGTCAAGATTTTGAGAAACTTATTAGCATACACTTTTCTGTTGTTAAGCAGTTGTTGACCTAAGTCAAAACTTTGGTTCAGCATTTTCTTAGCTTCTGCATCAGAAAGGTTTTCTTGAGAGAAATCTGCTCTAAACTTATTTTTGATGGTTTTTTGACTTTCTAGATATTCTTTGAGAAGGGATTTAAAAGCTTCTTGCTTTTCGGCAGGAACTTGTAAGTTTTTGATGGCCATCATGGTAGCGGCATCTTCCATCAATTGTTTTCTTTGCTCAGGAGACATTTGTCTGATGTATTCTCTGCGCTGTTCTGGTGTCATGTCTCTGAAATTTGGCTTTTCTTGAGCTTTAAAACTCATAAAGGTTCCAAAAAATAGAAGGATATAGATAAAATTTTTCATAATAGGTTTAATTATAAAGGTCTAAATAGATGTCGTGACTGGTGTTTTTTGATAATTCTGCCAATTCTTCTTGAGTCAAAGAATTAAGAAGTTGCTCATAATTTTCATCAGTGTTTTTAGAATTCACAATTTGTTCTGTAATTTCTGGGTTTTGGATATGAGCAACTTCACTATTGTTTTCTTTGACAATATTTTGTGATGAATTTTGGGTGTTATTTTGTTCTGGTTTTGGCTGTGTAGTTTCTACTTTGGTTATGGATTGCACTGAATCTTGACTTGGTTTAGAAAATTCAGTTTGGTTGGTTTTCCATAAGAAAGTAAAGCCAAAAATTAATGCTAAAGCGGCAGCAATAGAAGTCACCATAGAAAAATTGATTTTAAAAATCTTCGGTTGATGTTCTTTTTTTCTTACGGTTTTATTGAGCACATTTTCCTGCATTTCCTCGAAAGTGTTTTCGGGAATTTTGTAGGGTGTTTTTTTAGCTAATTGTTCTATATTAAAATCTTTCATTTTCTAAAATTTTTAAATTTTCTTATGATTCGTAGTTTTCTCTGATGTAGTTTTCTATTTTCTCTTTGGCGTAGTGGTAATTGGTTTTGCAAGTACTTACGCTCATTTCTAGAATGTTACTTATTTCTTCGAAAGGCAATTCGTCATAATATCTAATATTGAAAACTAATTTTTGTTTTTCTGGCAATGTCTGTATGGCTTTCCCCAGTAAAATCTGAATTTCTTCTGCATCATGTTCTGCATTTTGGGCGACTAAGTTTTGCATGTAATACTCTGCATCTTCGTCTGTTTTTTGCATTTTTTTCAATTTTGCCAATTGCTGAAGCGCTTCATTGGTAGCGATTCTATAGAGCCAAGTGTACAATTTACTGTCTTGCTTGAATTGCCCAAAATTGTTATATGCCTTAATAAAAGTGTCTTGCAACACATCTTGCGCAAGATCATGTTGCACAATTAACCTTCTGATATGCCAATAAAGTCGACTTTGGTAGGTATCCATCATCGCACGAAGTCCTTTTTCCGAAGAATTGGGCTGTAACATCAAGCTGATGATTTCGTCGTCTTTACACTTCATAATTTAGTTTTCAATGGTTTGATTGTTCTTTTTAAGGAAAGTTAAATTTAAAAATAAAAAATTACAAAAGTTTATAAAATAAAAAAACCATCCCGATATTCGGAATGGTTTTATATGTAGAAAAAAGATTCTCTAATTATTCTGCTGCAGGAGCTTCTGCTTCTGGAGCTGCATCAGTTGCTACTTCTTCTTCATCTTCATCATCTTCTACCATTGCACCAGCATTTTTCATAGCATTTCTAGACATCTTCACAGCAGCTACTACTGCGTTATCTGGATGTAAGAAAGTGTATTGATCGTTTTTGATGTCTCCTACATATAATTTGTTACCAATTCTAAGTGGAGTAACATCTACTACGATTTCGTCTGGTAAGTTAGCAGGAATAGCTTTCAATCTTAATTTTCTGAAAGATTGTCTTAAAACACCACCCGCTAAAACACCTTTTGCACGACCGGTAATTCTTACAGGAACTTCCATAACTACTGGTTTATCAGCGCTTAATTGATAGAAGTCTGCGTGAAGAATTTTGTCTGTAATTGGGTGAAATTGGATGTCTTGTAAAACAGCATCAATTTTTTGACCATCTAGCTCAATTACTACCGTGTGTGCATCTGGAGTGTAAACCAAATCTTTGAAAGATTTCTCCGTAGAAGAGAAATTGATTGGTTGCTCACCTCCATAAACAACACAAGGAACTAATTCAGCATCACGTAGAGCTTTGGTAGACTTTTTGCCCACGCTTTCTCTTTTTGTACCTTGAATTGTAATAGATTTCATTTAAAAAATATTTAAGTGTGTTAAATTTTTCAGGTTGCAAATATAGTGAAAAAAATTATATAATAAACTTATCACTAATTGATTTGTGCTCGTGTACCATTTTCATTACGTCTGCAAAAAGTGCTGCACAAGATAAAACCTTAATTTTAGAAGAAAGTTCTGATTTCACTGGAATCGTATCAGTTACAATAACTTCGCTAATCTGTGAGTTTTCTATATTTTCATAAGCTTTACCAGAAAGAACAGGGTGAGTTGCCATAGCTCTTACTGATTTTGCTCCGTTTTTCATCAAAATTTCTGCTGCTTTGCAAAGTGTTCCTGCAGTATCTATCATGTCATCAATTAGGATCACGTTTCTGTCTTTTACATCACCAATCAAGAACATTTCTTCTACTACATTTGCTTTTTTTCTTTCTTTGTAGGCAATTACTACTTCTGCACCTAGGTAACCCGCGTAATTTTTCGCTCTTTTTGCACCTCCCATGTCTGGTGAAGCAATGGTAAGATTGTCTAAGTTTAAAGACTTAATGTGATCTACAAAGATGGTAGAAGCATAAAGATGGTCTACAGGAATTTCAAAGAAACCTTGAATTTGGTCTGCGTGTAAATCAATAGTCATGATTCTGGTTGCGCCGGCTGCAGTTAAAAGATTAGCAACTAATTTTGCTCCGATTGGTGCTCTAGGCTTATCTTTTCTGTCTTGTCTAGCTAATCCAAAATATGGAATCACTACGGTAATACTCTTTGCTGATGCTCTTTTTGCTGCATCAATCATTAAAAGAAGTTCTAGAAGATTGTCTGCTGGTGGAAAGGTAGAGCCGATAAGAAAAACTCTTCCTCCTCTTACAGATTGATCTAATACGGGTTCGAATTCCCCGTCACTAAACTGTTGGAAATTAATTTTCCCTAATTCTTGCCCATAGTGATTTGCAATTTTTTCTGCTAAATCTCGACTTGTTCTGGTGCAAAATAAATAGGTTGCTTGATCAGCCATTTTTACTTTTTTTGGTTTGGCAAATTTAAAAAAAATAAAACCACCTGAAAAATATCAGGTGGTTTTTATAAAAATTATTTTTTTATTATCACTATTTTGGGAAAGTTACCCCAGAATAAGCATTAATATCAACAAAAGGAAGTGTAGAATAGAAAGTATTGTTTATTGCTGAAATAAAAGTATTAGCAATAATTGCATATCCTCTTCCATTAGGGTGAACGCCATCAAGAGAAAAAGTTCCTCCTGTTACAAATGCTGCAGTGTATTTTACTCCATTGTATTGGATGCCAGAAGCGTTTCCTAGTTCTTTCATTTTTGAGTTTGCATCTACTAATGCAAGTCCATATGTAGTAGCTAAACTTGAAATAGAAGCATTATAAGCATCTGTAGCAGCGATTACTTTAGCCGCTTCTTTTTCAGTTAATACATATTTATCAGCAAGTGGAGTTGCTGTTCCTCCTTTAATTGTAGTGTCTCTTAACAATGTTAATGCTGGTAAAAGAATTATATCTTTAGCAGTAGTCTGTCTAAGAGAAGGCAGGTTATATGCAGATAAGTTTGTAAGGTCTTTATCTACGATAACAGCTCCATTTACTCCATTTTCAGAAAACTTAATAAGTCTAGCATTGTATTCCGCAGTAGTTATCGCTCCAAGGTTCTTAAGCGTAAGTAAGCCTCCATTGTAAGTTGCATAAGCTGCATTTAATTGTGACACTTGTGTAGCTGTTAGTCCAGCAATAGGAGTTGCAGGTACAGTTGTGAAATAAGGTATTGAAGTAACATACGGAATGTTTGCAATAGCACCTTTAGAATTAGCGTTTGCTGTTTTTAAGCTGGTAATTACTATCTTAATAACATTTGCAACAACGTTAGGGTCAGAAATATCATTAGAGCCATAAGTTGATGGGTCTAAATTTCCTTTTTGATCTACTCCAGAACCTCCAGAAGTTGCATAAGAAAGAACGTCATTATTACCAATCCATAATGTATAGAAACTTGGTTTTTGAGCAGCAGCATCAGCTAAAACTGTTGTAGTAGCCGATGTAGCGAATCTTACAAAGTAAGGATTAGCTTTTCCAGCAGCTAAATTAGCAGCGCTGCCATAACCTGGAGTTACTAAATGAAAAGATTTAGCACCTGGAACACCCATATTGTTAAAGTATTTTCCTGTACCACCAATAACATCAAGGTTTGCACCTGGAGCTGAAGGAGTTGGTGAAAGAGTTTGGCTTAGCGTAAGTTTTCCATAAAACTCTGTATTTCCTGAAGCGGCATATAAATTAGTGAATCCACCTACGTTATTTGGCATTAATGGTTGAGTGAAGGTTTGTGTACCTCCAGCTAGTCCCATTTGTTTTGCAATCATAGAAGGGAATGATTCATTTTGCCCGTCAAGATATAAAGCACCATCTCTGTATCCAGAAGTTAAAGAGTTTCCAATAGATACAAAAGTTTTGAAGTCTGCATTCCCGGTTGAAACAGTCACGTCATTTACGTCTCTTTCGAAATCTGTATTACAGCTTACTAAGGTTAAAGCTGAAATTGCGAAAGCTGATAATATTATTTTTTTCATAATTTTTTTAATTAAAATGCATTGTAAGTGAAACCTAAACCTAGATACATTGCTTTAGCTTTAGCCTGTCCTCTGAAGCTTAAGTAATCGTTGTTTACTTTTCTTGCTTCTGGGAATGATAAAGCAGCTGCTAAATCCACGCCTAACTTTCCAAATTTATATCCAAGACCAGCTGTTACTACGCTTGCGTCAAAAGATGGAGTTTCTGGGATGAAATATTTGTCTTCATAAGGAGATTCATCAAAATAGTATCCTAATCTACCTGCTAATTTATCTGTTAGCATATATTGAGTTCCAATTCTAAATGTTTTAGCATTTTTGAAGTTTTTAGGAGATACTAAAACCGTTTTATCTGCTTGGTTTCCAACTTGAGCATTTTCGAAGTCTAGCGTTAATTTGCTATATCTTTCCCAACCATGGTAATTGAAATCTGCAGATACTAACCATTTTGGTGTGATTTTATAAGTAAGACCAATTGTATACTCGTCTACAAGTGGTAATTCAGCGGTAAATGCATCTTGACCATCTGCTCCTACATTTAATTGAGGAGAGGTAAGCACGGCTGCAGGTACTCCAGTGAAAGTTGCTACTCCGTTATCAGCTTTCATAATTACTGGTGAACGATATGCGAAACTTAAGTCTAAATTGCTGCTTGGTTTAAGATAGAAACCAACGCCAAATCCAGAACCTGTAGCTTTTTCGTCATTGATATTAAGTGTTCCTCCTAAATTGGTAACTGCTTTATCCCAGTCTACCATACCTTTTGCGTAAATGTAGCTTACACCAAATGAAGCCCACTCATTAAATTTAAAAGAAACCATAGGTTGGAATAAGAAACTTTTTAGTTCCATTTTTTGAACGATTTCTCTACCAGTCCAACCATCTGCCCATTTTACTGTACTTCCGAATGGTGTAGTAACACTTAAACCTACAGAAACATTATTTGTAACTTTATATGCAATCGCTGCATAAAGTGGAGTTCCCACAGGATTTTCTGTTTTATAAGATTGTAAAGTTTCTAGACTTTGGTATTCTACTTCAGAAATTGCACCAAAACCACCCACTGCAACACTCAATTTGCTAGGAATAAAAGAGATACCTGCAGGGTTAAAAAAAGCTACACTCGCATCTTCTGTATGCGCGCTAGTGTGAGCCATTGCAAGCTGTTTTACACCTTGTAATGATACTCTAAAACCTCCTGCGTAAGAAAATACGCCAGCTAAAAGAGCTGTAGTTATTAAAATTCTTTTCATGTTAATTAATAATTATTGCGCCAAATATAGAATTTATTTTTTCGTAGAATGAGTTGATTTGATTTTCATACA
>CAZHCK010000054.1:0-5159 GCA_964530915.1 uncultured Cloacibacterium sp.
CAATACAGTTTATGGATTTAATCAGAGCAATTATTATTGCAATTGTAGAAGGTCTTACCGAATATTTACCCGTTTCTTCTACCGCACACATGATTTTCACGAGTTCTTATTTTGGAATTCAAGAAGATGAATTTGTTAAAATGTTCCAAGTTTCTATTCAGTTTGGAGCTATTTTGGCGGTAGTTTTTTTGTATTGGAAGAAATTTTTTGATTTTAAAAACATCAAATTCTATTTAAAATTAGGAGTAGCCGTTTTACCAGCTTTAGTTCTAGGAAAATTATTTGATGATAAAATAGAAACCGTTTTAGAAAAACCAATTCCCATCGCAGTAGTTCTGATTGTAGGTGGTGTTATTTTACTTTTTATTGACCAGATTTTCACCAAACATACGATAGATGATGAAAAAGATATCACTTTCAAAAAAGCATTAACGATTGGTTTTTGGCAATGTCTAGCAATGATGCCAGGAACGAGTAGAAGTGCAGCTTCTATCATTGGTGGAATGCAACAAAACCTTACCAGAAAGGCTGCTGCAGAGTTTTCATTCTTTTTGGCAGTTCCTACTATGTTAGCCGTAACTGCATATTCAATTTTTGTAAAAGATTGGAATCATAATGGTCTTGAGCAAAAAGGATATGAAATGATTTTTGCGACACCAGAAAACACTATGAGTTTTTTCGTGGGGAATTTGGTAGCATTTGTAGTAGCAGTTATTGCGATTAAATTTTTCATTGGTGTTTTGACGAAATACGGCTTCAAACCTTGGGGTTGGTACAGAATTATTGCTGGGATTTTATTGTTGATTTATTTTGGTTGGGTAAAATAATTTCATTTTATACTTTTTACTTTGAACGCAGAAGATTTTTTAAACGGACAAGTACTTTTGGTGGACAAGCCTTTGGATTGGACCAGTTTTCAGGCTGTTAATAAATTGAAGTACAAACTCAAAAGAGAGTTCAACCTTCCTAAAAAATTTAAAATAGGCCATGCTGGAACGCTTGATCCTAGAGCAACTGGCTTATTGATAGTCTGCACCGGAAAATTCACCAAGAAAATTCCAGAAATTCAAGATGCTCCAAAAGAATATATCGCAGAAATAAAAATTGGCGTACAAACAGAATCTTACGACACCGAAAAACCAGAAATACTTCACACTGATTATTCACACATTACAGAAGATTTCATCAAAGAAACATTATCAACATTTGTAGGAGAAATTGAGCAAAAACCGCCTGTTTTTTCGGCCATAAAAATTGATGGAAACCGTGCTTATGATTTAGCAAGAGCTGGTCAAGAAGTAGAAATGAAATCTAGAAAAACGACCATTCATTATCTCAATAACATCGAAATTCATCTTCCTTTTGTCACTTTTACCGTAGGTTGTAGCAAAGGAACTTACATCAGAAGTTTGGCTCACGATATTGGTCAAAGTTTAGGAGTTGGCGCTTATCTTACTCAACTCAGAAGAACAAAAATAGGAGAGTACCATGTAGAAAATGCACATGCAGAAATTTTGGAAAATGAGTTTAGATTTGAAAATTTCTAACCATGAAAAACTATTATTTTTTATTCATTTTTATTAGTTTTTTAGGATATTCTCAGCAAAACGGAAATCTTAATCAAGGAATTTATTGGAGTACAGATGGGCAAGTTGCCTATGGATTGGCAAAAGCAGTTGCAGACATCGTTAATGAAGATAACAATGTAGATTTTAATGCCAATGCTGGAATCACTTCTGTTATTGGTTTTCAACCGATTCATAGAATAGGATTAGGCGCTGGTTTTAGATACAATTACATTTATGACAATATCCATAATTTGTACTTTTTGGTTCAGCCAAAAATTTATTTAGACAACACATCAGATTCTGGATATATCTATCTCAATGCAGGATTTGCCCTTACTAAAAGTGATGTAAGAAAAGCCAGAGTATATACTTTAGGCATTGGTGACCAAAACCCAATCAATGTGAGAATGAATTATTATTATTCCTTTTTTCTGGAAAATCACAGCATGAATTTCGGAGATGGACTGAAAAGTAACTTTTATATTGGTTTAAATCTTGGAATTACCTTTCACTCCAATAAAGTGATAGAAGAATAAAAAATAAAATTTGTGGAAACGCGTATCAATAAATATTTATCAGAAGTAGGTTTTTGTTCGAGAAGAGAAGCCGATAAACTTTTGGAACAAGGTAGAATTACCATCAATGGCAAAAAGCCAGAATTAGGAACTAAAGTTTCTGATGCTGATGAAATTTGCGTAGATGGTAAAAACATCAAAAAAACAGAAGAAAAACACGTTTATATCGCCTTTAACAAACCCATCGGAATTGTTTGTACCACAGATACCAAACGTGAGAAAAATAATATTGTAGATTACATCAATCACCCGAAAAGAATTTTTCCCATCGGTAGACTTGATAAACCCAGTGAAGGTCTTATTTTATTGACTTCTGACGGTGATATTGTGAATAAAATTTTACGCGCCAGAAACAACCACGAAAAAGAATACATTGTACGTGTAGACAAACCTATTACCCCAAAATTTCTAGAAAAAATGCGCAATGGTGTTCCGATTTTAGACACCGTAACTAAAAAATGTGAAGTAGAACAAATTGATACTTTGCAATTTAGAATCGTTCTTACTCAAGGTTTAAACCGCCAAATTCGTAGAATGTGCGAATATCTAGGTTACGAAGTAAAAAAACTGAAGCGCATTAGAATCATGAACATCAAACTGGATTTACCCATAGGAAAATGGAGAGATTTAACTGATGCTGAAATGGCTCAACTGGCTCAACTTCTCCAAGATTCTAGTAAAACGGTGGATTAAAAATTATTCTAAAATTTCTACCATGAGTTCTAATAATTCTTTCTTCAATTTGAAATAAGATTTGCTCATGGTTTCTTGGTATTTTCCAAGAGCTTTATCTAAAATTTCTATTTCTGAATCGTTATACTTATTGTTTTCGAAGTAAATAAAATCTGCATCCACATATTCTCTTAGCACTTCTTGGTCTTCTTCTTCCATATACATGGCAAAAGTAGAAGATAAGAGCTCTGTAACTTTCTTTTTGAAAATCTTTTCTTTAGAAACCATTATGTTTCTGTTTCTCATAATCGTTTCGAAATCAAGCCTTTGAGACATGAAATTGATATACGGAACAAACTCTTGAAAAGCATTATAATACTCATCAAAATCTTTATCTGTTTGTGTAAAACGGTTTGCCAATTCAGAAAACTTTTCTTTTTGTTCAAGCGAAGCTTTATGCAAAAGATACTTTAAAATAGCATCATCATTTTCTTTGATTTTTTGGTCAACTTGTTCTTCTCTTTGTTTTAGAATTTTCAGGACTTTTGGTGTTTGACTTTTGGTGTATTTTGCACCGTCATAATCAAAGGTTTTTAATTTATAAGTTCCATTTTGAATCATTTCTAAGACTTTAGCATCGTTTTCTAAAGCATTTTTTTCAAAGACAAGGCTTACTTTTTCGTCTGAGAAAAAATCTTGAGCTATGACCTCATCTACAGTAGACGTTTCATTTTCAAAATTTTCGAAAATTGGATTTTTAAAATCATAATAAGAATTAAAAATCTTATGGAAAGACTTTTCATTCACTATGCTTTTATATTGCTCTCTGAATTCTTCTTCGGAAAGAAATTCTTCTGTATGCGTAAGCATATTATACTCGAAGAGTTTATTGGTAAATTTCTCTGCGTATTTATCAAAATGCTTCAAAATGTTTTTAGAGATCCTATTGTCTACCTTTTCAGAAGGAATATTGAGTTTTTTGATGGCTTCAATTCTTTGTTTTATGGTTGGGTGAGAAGCCCATTGATCTTCAATTTGAAGCTTAGATTTATTATACCTTTCTATTTCATTAATATTGATATACGGCAAATCATTTTTAATTTCATGGTTATTTTCTTGAGCAAAATAATGTAACAGTGTAGTCTGATTTTGGTAGATATTTTTGGTGTCGGCTTTTACATTTTTGTCAAGGTAAAAATTCATCGCATTAGAAAGCGCCGATTCTGAAAGGTCTAATCTTAGAAGAGCAGAAGTTTTAACATCGGCACCTACCACATACGTAGCGATTGCATCTGCATTAAATTCCATCTGTCTGCTTAGCGACATGTGTTTCAGATATAAAAAATCATAAAACTTAGTCAACACCCATTGAATTCCTTCAATAATCCACGCTGCCAATCTTGTAAAAAGTGCAATGATAGCATGAGTACTCGCAAAACTTTCCATAGAATCTGCAAAACCTTTGTTATTGTACAGCATGTCGTAAATCATTTTATTGGCTTGATTTACATAGCTTCCTACCTTCATGCTTTTTTGAGAAAAATGTCCAAATTCATGTGCAAGAATCGCTTTTAATTCACTTACTGTAGTAGTATTGATTAAACCCATTCCTATAGTAAGATTTTTTCTTACTGGGAAAAACATGCTCCAAAAAGGAGAGTTGTAGTTTACAAAAGCATTCACATCATTAGATAAAAATAGCTTTTTAGGTTGATCTGTTCCTACTTCTTGTACCACTTCATTTATTAATTTGAAAAGTTCAGGTTCTTGATTTCTTTTGATTTCGATAAATGCACTGGTATCATTTTTCTGAAAATTAAAAATAAATTTAACCAAGAAAATCAATATAAAAACCGCCATTCCTATTAGACCACCAGAAAGTAAAATTACCAAATAATTGAATCTAAAATTTGCAATGATTTCAAATACTAAATAGCCAATAGCAGCGACTAATGCTAATGCTAAAGTGATTAATACTAAATAGACTAAAAAGAATAAAATGATGTAGAGAATAGCCGTGGTTACTTGTTTTTTATACTCCGAAGAGATAGGAGGTAATGTTTTTTTAGACATTGGTTTAATGATTATTTTTTTGTTTTTAATACTAAAGGAACATAAAATCAAATTCTATAAAAGATTTTTTGAAAAAAGAGTAGAGCATCTCTGAGGAATTATGCGGTATTTTCCATTTTTGAAAATTTTTAAGAAATCTTAAAAATAAGAAAGGAGAATTTCTAAGATCTCATGGTTATTGTTTTACAGAGTAAAAATAATAAAAAAGTGGAAAATAAAAAAGACTGATGGCAAAACTTCTTTGCTTTTCTCAAAGCATTGTCGTTTCTGT
>CAZHCK010000054.1:5259-17290 GCA_964530915.1 uncultured Cloacibacterium sp.
CTTTATTGATGAGGCTTTATAATTTTATTCACAGAATGAGCATTTAGGAAGCCTCATAAAAATGTATTAGTTTTTGATTTTCAACAGATTGAAAAGTTATCAATTACCTGATTATTCCAGTCTACTACAAGTCCTATTTTGCTATAAAATCTAATTTGTTTGTCGGAAAGTAGAAAGGTAATATCTCAACTGGATAAAATTCTAGAAAAACAATTGATTAAATTTATTTTAAAATTTTCCACAAAAAAAGACTGATGGCAAAACTTCTTTGCTTTTCTCAAAGCATTGTCGTTTCTGTCATCAGTCCGGAAACATTGCCTCTGCAACCTTTATTGCTTCAACTCCCGAAAAATGTTTAATTGCATCTTTTTAAATTCTATCCGCAGATATTTCTAAAAATTTTGCCATTTTTCATTAAAACATATTCCATTGCTCGGGCAATTTGATCAACTTGAATTTGGATTAAATTATTTTCTTATCAAACACTTTCGTATTCTTCTGGAAAACACCATAGTCTAAGTTGACTGTTTAAGTCTTGCTTTGAAGATTCAAAATCTTTTTTACCTTTTCACTTCAAAATCGTTGTGAGACCATCTTGAAAGTTACTCAAATAAATTAAACCCTGTTTCTTTTTTCGGTTTCTAAATCGAGTATGAAGAAACTCCACAACTCTCATTTTTCTACCTAAAAATTTGACTTGTTTGTTGATGTAAAGGTAGTACAGAAATTTACTTTTTATAGACTATTTTGCTTTCTCTTTATTCACTTTTAGATATAATTTATGCACAATCATTTTTCTCTAAAAGTCTTTATTGATGAGGCTTTATAATTTTATTCACAGAATGAGCATTTAGGAAGCCTCGTAAAAATGTATTAGTTTTTGATTTTCAACAGGTTGAAAAGTTCTAAAGCACCAGATTATTCCATTCTTTTTACTGGCTCTAAATCTTTTAATTCTTCTTCAGTAAAAAGTCTGTAAATAATTTTAAAAGTCTTTCCTAATGGTGTTTCTAGAGAAAAACCGCCTGGTCCGAAACCGTCTGTAACATCTAGCGTGAAATGCGAAAATTTCCAATATTCAAATAAATCTCTATCAATCCAAAATTCAAAACCATCTATTAACCCAATCATGGCATCATTGGTTCTTACGTAGAAACCTCCTTTTTCAAAACATTGAGGCTGGGTTCCTTCGCAGCAACCACCAGCTTGGTAAAACATTAAATCACCGTGTTTTTCTTTTAGCGTTTTAATGACTTCCAACGCTTTTTCTGTTACGTCTAATCTTTTTACCATTTCTAAAAATTTTTAATAAAATTAAAAAAAGGAATGCTGATGAACAACATTCCTTTTAATTTAAAACACAAGTGAACTAGAAAAATCCTAGTTTATTTTTGTTATAAGAAATCAACATGTTTTTTGATTGTCTGTAATGGTCAAGCATCATTTTGTGGTTTTCTCTACCAATACCAGATTGTTTGTAACCACCAAAAGGTGCACCAGCTGGATATGCGTGATATTGGTTCACCCAAACTCTACCAGCTTTTATCGCTCTAGGAACTCTGTATAATTCATGTGCATCTCTGGTCCAAACTCCCGCTCCTAAACCATACATGGTATCGTTTGCAATTTCTATCGCTTCTTCTGTAGATTTAAAAGTAGTTACTGCTAAAACTGGCCCGAAAATCTCTTCTTGGAAGATTCTCATCTTGTTATGCCCTTTGAAAATTGTTGGCTGAATGTAATATCCACCTTCTAAATCTCCACCCAAATGATTTACTTCTCCACCGCAAAGCAATTCTGCACCTTCTTCTTTTCCTAATTTGATGTAAGAAAGGATTTTATCTTTTTGAATTTGTGAAGCTTGAGCTCCCATCATTACGGTTGGGTCAAGAGGATTTCCTGTTTTGATGGCTTTTGTTCTTTCTACCACTCTTTCTAAGAATTTGTCTGCAATTGATTCATGAACCAATAATCTAGAAGGACAAGTACAGATTTCCCCTTGATTTAGAGCAAATAATACCGCTCCTTCAATGGCTTTGTCAAAAAATTCGTCATCTGCATCCATCACAGAAGGGAAGAAGATGTTTGGAGACTTACCTCCCAATTCTAAAGTCACAGGAATAATATTTTCTGTAGCATATTGCATTACCATTCTACCTGTAGCTGTAGAACCTGTAAACGCTGCTTTTGCCACTTTTGGATTGGTCACTAAAGTTCTTCCTAACTCTGCGCCGAAACCATTGACAATATTCACTACACCTGCAGGAAGTAAATCTTCAATTAGCTCCATTAAAACCATAATAGAAACAGGCGTACTTTCTGCTGGTTTCAGAACTACACAGTTTCCTGCAGCTAGAGCAGGAGCTAGTTTCCAAACAGCCATTAGAATAGGGAAGTTCCAAGGAATAATTTGTGCGATTACACCGATAGGTTCGTGTATGATAATAGAAACGGTGTCTTTGTCTAATTCAGAAATAGAACCTTCTTCAGCTCTTATTACACTAGCAAAATATCTGAAATGGTCTACTGCCAAAGGTAAATCTGCCGCCATAGTTTCTCTAATGGCTTTACCATTATCTACGGTTTCTACTGCAGCGATATAGGGTAGATTTTCCTCAATTCTATCCGCAATTTTATTCAAAATAATGCTGCGTTCTGTAGCAGAAGTTTCGCTCCATGTTTTGAAAGCTTCAGATGCTGCATCTACAGCCATTTCTATGTCTTGTTTTGCAGAGTGTGCTGCTTTTGCCATAACTTTTCCATCAAGTGGAGAAAGCACTTCGAAATACTGTCCTGTAGAAGGAGCAGTCCATTTTCCGTTAATGTAGTTGTCGTATTTTTCTTTTAAAACCGGACGATTGATGTGTGTTGACATAATTTGTTGAATTTTTAATTTTCAGCCAAATTATCTTAAACATGACAAATGTCATGGTAAAATCGTCTCAAATGATAGTATAATAGTGTTTTGAAAATATTAATTATAATACTTTAACATAAATCTTGTTTGATTGAAAAATTATTATATATTTAGCCAGATTGATTATTTTATCAAAAATATCATTCATGGTTTATGACACAAGAAGACAAACATTTGCTCTATACCCCTGAATTAACAGGACATGAGCAATTACAGAACATTATAGAAAACAAGACTACTTTCACTTTAAATAATTGTGAATTTTCTTTGTATGAAACGCATAAGAAGACAGAAGATGTTAAACTAAAGTTTAATGATTTGACTTTTACAGCAATGTTACGAGGGAAAAAGCACATGAAATTGGAAAATAAATCTGAGTATTTTGATTATTTTCCTGGTGAAACGGTTTTAGTTTCTCCAGGCGAAACAATGGTCATTGATTTTCCAGAGGCAGACGAAACTCCTTCGCAATGTATTGCATTAAGTTTCAGTCCAGATTTTGTAGAAGAATCTTTGCATTATCTCAATACCAAATTAATGAAAGTAGATGAAAGCACTTGCTGGAGAATTTCTAGCGAAGAATTTTATCTGTTTAACAGTTTACCGCTGGCTTCTGCAACTAATAATCTGATGAGAATTGCCATGGAAGATAATATGAATAAAGATATTATGGCTGATTTGGCACTGAAAGAATTATTGGTAAGACTCATGCAAACTCAAGCAGGAAAACTCATTGAAAACGATTACAAAACACTGAAAACATCAAACAGATTGGCTTTTATTATTGATTATATTAAAAATAATCTGCATCAAAAATTAAGTATTGAACATTTGGCAAAATTGGCTTTTGTAAGTAAATCTAATTTCTTTAAACTTTTTAAATACGAACTCGGAACATCACCCAATGAATATATTCTTCAGCAAAGAATAAAACGTGCCAAAGAATTGCTCAAAGAAAACCAAAGCATTAAAGAAGTAGCCTTTGCTACTGGTTTTTCTGATACCAATCACCTCATTAAAACCTTTAAAACTTTTGAAGGTATTACACCGAAAAATTATCAACGAAATTTATTTTCAGAATATAAAATCGTTTCTTAAATAAACAAAAAACCGCTTCAAAAATTTGAAGCGGTTTTTTTGAATATAATTGAATTAACAAATTTTAGTAAGAATTTTTTTCTACAAAATGCTTAGCAATTTTCTCAGTTAACGCGATTACGTTTGGCTGATTGTTGTATTTTGTAAATCTTCTTAAACCAGAAAGCATCATTCTTTGCTCATCTCCATCAGCGAAAGAAACAATTCCTTCTTTAGCAGCTGTAATTACAGCTTCTACAGCTTTGTAAAGGTTCAATTGAGCCATTGCTGCTTCTATAGAATCTGGACCAAAGTTTTTCTCAACTCTTAGAATTGCAGATTCTGCCATGTAAATTTGGTTTAAAATTTCTGAAGCATTGATTAACAAGTGTTGTTGTTTTTCAATCTCCATCATGTATTTCTGAAGTGCAGCACCAGAAACCATTAAGAATACTTTCTTAAGATTAGCGATGATTGCTTTTTCTTCTGACATAAATTCTGAATAATCAGGAGTTTCGAAAGAAGGAATACCCATTAATTCTTTACCAACTGCCATTGCAGGAGACATTAAATCGATTTCGCCTTTGAAAGCTCTCTTCACCAACATTCCTACAGAAAGAAGTCTGTTGATTTCGTTTGTACCTTCATAAATTCTAGAAATTCTAGCATCTCTCCATGCTGCTTCCATTGGTGTATCTTCAGAGAATCCCATACCTCCAAAAATTTGAATTCCTTCATCAGCTGCTTTTTGAGCGATGTCTGAAACGTAAACTTTTAGGATAGAACATTCTACCGCGAATTCTTCCACACCTTTTAATTCTGCTTCTTGGTGAGACATTCCACCAGCAACTAAAGCATCAATTTTATCTTGAATATCTTGAGCCGCTCTATAAGAACCAGCTTCTGAAACGAAAGTAGCAGTAGCCATTTCCGCTAATTTTTTTCTAATTGCTCCGAAAGTAGAAATAGGAGTATTGAACTGTTTTCTTTCGTTAGCATAGTTTACAGAAAGGTTGAAAATTCTTCTCTGTGCATCTAAACAAGCAGCAGCTAATTTAATTCTACCTACGTTTAATGCGTTTAAAGCGATTTTGAAACCATTGTTTCTTTCACCTAAAAGACATTCCACAGGAACTTTCATATCATTGAAGAAAACCTGACGAGTAGAAGAAGCTCTAATCCCTAATTTGTGCTCTTCTTCACCGAAAGTAAGACTTTCAGGATTTTCTAATTCACTTCTGTTTACTACGAAACCAGTGATGTTTTTATCATCATCAATTTTAGCAAAGAATGTAAATGTATCAGCGAAACCAGCATTAGAAATCCACATTTTTTGTCCATTGATGATATAATGTTTACCATCTTCAGAAAGTTTAGCTCTTGTTTTTCCAGAGTTAGCATCAGAACCAGCATCTGGCTCAGTTAAACAGTATGCTCCGAATTTAGTTCCAGCTGCTAAATCTGGTAAATATTTTTGCTTTTGAGCTTCGGTTCCGTATAATAGGATAGGAAGCGTACCAATACCTGTATGCGCTCCATAAGCAGTTGCCAATGAACCAGTTGCGCCAGAAATGTAATCACAAGCAATCATTGTTGAAACGAAACCAAGACCAAGTCCGCCATAATTTTCAGGAACTGCGATTCCTAAGAATCCCATTTCACCGATTTGTTTCATACACTCTTCAGTGAAAGCGTAATCTTTTTTCTCAAATCTTTCTTTGTTAGGAACTACAACTTTGTCAATAAATTCTTTTGCAGAGTCGCGAAGCATTTTTTGTTCCTCAGAAAAATCTTCCATCGTGAAGATATTCTTAGCTTCTATTTCTTTTATTAGGAATTCTCCTCCTTTTAATGTGCTCATATTATTTTTTTTAATTTTAAATTTTAGATTATAAATTTTAAATTTTTTGATTCTCAACTATAAATTTTCAGATGATGTTTTGATGATTTTAGTCAAAATATTGATAATACTTTCAATTTCTTTTAAATATAATTCAACATCTACTTGAACGAGATTTGAAGATTGATATAGCTTTAACCAATATTTTGTTTCTCTTGCTTCTTTATTCGCAATAGAAAGTTTTGAAATAAAATCTTTTTTAGATTGAGCAGCAATTGCTTCTTCTACGTTTGCACCAATTGAAGTACCACAACGAAGAATTTGTTTAGATAATATAAATTCATTTTGAGACTTACAATCTGAATAAAATTGTATAATTTTCAATGCAAAATCAAAAGTCTTTTTCTGAATTAAATTATCTTCTTTGAAACTCATTTCATCTAAAATATATAATTTAAAATCTATAATTTTAAAGAAGTTCAATTACAGAAGCTGCGCCTTGTCCTGTTCCTACACACATAGAAACCATTCCGTATTTCACACCTCTTAATTTCATTTCGTCAAGAAGTTGAACCGTCAATTTAGTTCCTGTACAACCTAGAGGGTGACCAAGAGCGATAGCTCCACCATTTACATTTAAAATTTCTGGGTTCAAATCCAATTCTTTTTTAATGGCAACTGACTGAGAAGCAAAGGCTTCGTTCAATTCAATTAAACCAATATCTTGAAGAGAAAGCCCTGCTTGTTTTAACGCTTTTGGAATCGCGTAAATTGGTCCAACTCCCATAATTCTTGGCTCTAAACCAACAGCTGCATAAGAAACTAATCTTGCAATTGGTTCAAGGTTTAATTCTTTTACCATTTCTTCTGACATAACTACTACGAAAGCAGCTCCATCAGACATTTGAGAAGAGTTTCCTGCGGTAACAGAACCTCCTGCTGCGAAAACTGGTTTTAATTTCGCTAAACCTTCGATAGAAGTATCTGCTCTAGGACCTTCATCTACAGAGAAATCAAATTTTTTGGTTTGAACTTTTTGGTTTTCGTCTAAGAAATTATATTCTACAGGAATTGGAACGATTTGTTTTGCAAATTTTCCTTCAGCAATAGCTTTCAAAGCTTTTTGATGAGATTCAAAAGCGAATTGATCTTGTTCTTCTCTTGTAATTTTATATTGCTTAGCAACTTCTTCTGCAGTGTAACCCATTCCCCAATAATAATCTGGGTGAGATTTTGCATAATGACTTTCTGGAACTGGTTTGTAACCACCCATTGGAATGAAAGACATCGATTCTGCACCTCCTGCGATAATACAATCTGCCATTCCTGCCTGAATTTTAGCAGAGGCAATAGCAATCGCTTCAGAACCAGATGCACAATATCTGTTAACGGTAACTCCTGGAACTTTATCGGTATTTAATCCCATTAAAGAAATCAAACGAGCCACGTTTAAGCCTTGTTCTGCTTCTGGCATTGCATTTCCTACGATTAAATCGTCGATTCTATCTTTATCTAGCTGAGGCAAATCTGCCATCAATTTTTCTATAACTTTTGCAGCCATTACATCTGGTCTGGTAAATCTTAAACTTCCTTTCGGAGCTTTACCTACCGCTGTTCTGTAACCTGCTACTATATATGCTGTTTTATTTGACATATTTTTTAAATTTTAAATTTTGATTTCGCCACTTCGTGGCTTTTTTATTTATGGCTTTTAATTTCATCGGGCTTTACCCGATGCTATTTTATTTCGCCACTTCGTGGCTCAAAACTTGATTTTTAATATTTTTAGTTTCTTAGCGGTTTACCTTTTTGTAACATGAACTGAATTCTCTCCAGTGTTTTTCTTTCACCACATAATTGTAGGAAAGCTTCTCTTTCAAGATTCAATAAATACTGTTCTGTAACTACAGTTGGCTCAGAAAGATTACCACCTACCATTACATAAGCTAATTTATCTGCAATTTTCTTGTCGTGTTCAGAAATATAATTTCCGGTTAACATTTGGTCAGTTCCTACATAGAACATACCTAATGCACCTTGACCAAGAACTTTTACTTTTTGCTGAATTGGTTGAGTATAACCTTGTTCTGCCATTAATTTAGCAACTTTTTTAGCTTCAGCAATCTGACGGTTTTTGTTTACTACCACAATGTCTTTGTGATTTTGAAGAATACCCATATCATAAGCTTCGTGAGCAGAAGTTGCTACTTTACCCATTGCAATATTCATGAACGCTTCACGCATTCTGTTATTTTTCACGTCATCAGCTGCAAATTCTTTAGAAGTTCTCAAAGCGAATTCTTTAGTACCACCACCTCCAGGAATTACACCAACTCCAGTTTCTACTAAACCGATGTAAGTTTCTGCAGCAGCAACTACTTTATCAGCATGCATGGTCATTTCGCAACCACCACCAAGAGTTAATCCGTGAGGAGCAACCACAACAGGAACAGAAGAGTAGCGAACTCTCATCATCGATTTTTGGAAGTAAGCAATTGCCATGTTTAGATCATCCCAATCTTGTTCGATTGCCATCATTAGAATCATCGCTAAGTTAGCTCCAACAGAGAAATTAGCACCTTGATTTCCGATAACTAAACCATCGTATTCTTTTTCTGCTAAATCGATAGCTCTGTTTAAACCATCTAGAACTTCACCACCCAAAGAATTCATTTTTGAACGAATCTCGAAGTTGATGATTCCGTCTCCTAAATCTTGGATTGCAGAACCAGAATTGCTCCACAATGTTTTATTTTTTCTGATGTTATCAAGAATAATGAAAGCTTCTTGACCAGGAATATTGTTGTAATTTCCAGAATTTTTGTCGAAGAAAATGCTTTGACCTTCTTCATTTACTTTGTAGAAAGATTCTACTGATTTTACCCATTCTGAAACAGTGAAACCTGCATCTGTAGCTAATTCAATACCTTTTTGAACACCTACAGCATCCCAAATTTCGAAAGGACCGTTTTCCCAACCGAAACCAGCTTTCATCGCATCATCTACTTTGTAAAGCTCGTCTGAAATTTCAGGAATTTTGTAAGAAACATAAGCGAAAAGAGCTCCTAGAGATTTTCTGTATAATTCTCCTGCTTTGTCTTTTCCACCAATTAAAACTTTGAATCTGTCAATTGGCTTGTCGATATTTTTAGTCAATTCAAGAGTAGCAAAATTTGCTTTTCCTTGATTTTCGTATTGATAAGAATCTAAATTAAGACCGTGAATTTCTGATTTTTCATCAGCATTTTTCACTTTTTTGTAGAAACCTTGTTCCGTTTTAGAACCTAACCATTTGTTTTCCATCATCATATTGATGTAATCTGGAAGGACAAATGTTCCTTTGAATTGTTCATCTTCTACACCAGAAGCGTGAACTCCGTTTGCTACGTGAACCAAAGTATCTAAACCTACTACGTCAGCCGTTCTGAAAGTTGCAGATTTTGGTCTACCTATTACTGGACCCGTTAATTTATCTACTTCAGTTACATTAAGACCAATAGATTTTACATTGTGAAGTAAATTCATCATAGAGAAAACTCCAATTCTGTTTGCAATGAACGCTGGAGTATCTTTTGCTAAAACAGTAGTTTTTCCTAAGAATTTAGCGCCATATTCCATGTAGAATTTCACGATTTCAGCATCGGTATCATTGGTAGGAATAATTTCTAAAAGCGGTAAATATCTTACTGGATTAAAGAAGTGTGTTCCTGCAAAATATTTTTTGAAATCATCACTTCTGCCTTCTACCAACATATTAATAGGAATACCAGAAGTATTAGAAGACACCAAAGTTCCAGGTTTACGGAATTGTTCGATTTTTTCGTAAACAGATTTTTTAATGTCTAATCTTTCTACTACCACCTCGATTATCCAATCTGTATTTTTGATTTTCTGCAAATCGTCATCAAAATTTCCTACAGAAATTCTTTCCGCAAACTCTTTTTTATAAAGTAGAGCAGGGCTGGCTTTTACTAATTTAGCCAAACTTTCTGTAGCAATTCTGTTTCGTACTGCTTTGTCTTCTTTGGTAAGACCTTTTTTCTGTTCAGCTTCTGTTAATTCAAACGGAACAATATCAAGAAGGAGAACTTCTACGCCAATGTTTGCAAAGTGCGCAGCAATTCCGCTTCCCATAATTCCTGAACCAAGAACTGTAACGTGTTTAATTCGTCTTTTCATTATAAATATAGGTTTATTTTTTATTGTTCATATCATTAGCAATTTTCAAAATGTCTCCCATGACTTCTTTGAAAACAGCAAATTTCTCTGGGTCTATTTTTTCTACCACTTTTTTATTAAATCCTACTACTACCTCTTTTGAAAGGTTTCTAGATTTAAGTCCTTTGTCTGTAAGTTTAATAATTACTTCTCTTTTATCAGAAGTTGTTTTTTCTTTGTAGATATAACCATTATCTTCTAAAAGTTTGATAATTCTAGTCAAAGAAGTGGGTTCAATAGCCATTTTAGGACCAAGATTGGTACTTCTTGTTCCTTCTTTAGGATCGATTTTAAGTAGTGTTAAAGCTTGTACAGCAGTAGAATTATGCATAGAAGCTTGTTCGGAGTACATTTTACTGACTGCCAACCAAACTGATTTAAGCATTAAGTCTACATTTTCTACTTTCTCTTTAGTCTTAGTTTCCATTTTTAAAAAATGTTATGCGTGCATAGCAAATATAAAAAAAATACTATGCGTGCATAGTATTTTTTGTCACAAACGGATAACTAATTGATTATGTGATAATTATTTATTATGTAAAGAATAAGAGAAAGAATTTGAAAATGAGAAATTTCAAACGAAAAACGCTGATTATAAGCAATTTCTAATTGATAACAGTATTTCATCAATAGATTGACAAGAAAACCTATTATTTTGGTAAAAAATCTCCCAAAATGCACCCTGAAATTCTATTTTAAAACCAGAAAGGTCTCTTTTAAAGTTTTTTTGCAAAGCAGAGTACAACATTTCTTTTTCTAAAAATGGAGCTATAATTTCAGGTGAAACAAACTCTTCATTGATGGTAAAAAGTCGAGGATTGGTCAATAAATCATTCTTCAAGAGAATGTCTTCTGCCAAACCTTCTTGAAGATTTTGGTCATTAATAAACCAAATTTTATCAGCAAATTCTTTAGCCAATCGCCAATCATGAGATGAAAAAAGAATAATCTTATTGTGATTTTTCGCTAAGTCTCTCAACAATTTTAAGATGATAATTTTATTTTCTTCATCTAAATGAGTAGTGGGTTCATCTAAGATAATCATCGGAGAATTCTGTGCTAAAGCTCTTCCAATAAAAGCCTTCTGAAGATTACCATCTGACAATTTCTGTAACTGAATATTTCTATATTCTTCCAGTTTTAACTGAGAAATAATGCTGTTGACATGTTCTACATCTTCATTTTCTAACTGATAATAAAAAGGCAAATGAATGAATTTCCCAAGGGAAATTAAATCTTCTGTGGTGTAATTTGAGGGAATTTGGGATTTTGCAAAAACCACTGCTATTTGTTCTGCAATTTCTTTATCAGTAAGTTTCTCTATATTTTTTTGATGAATCAGAATCTCACCATTCAAGGCAGAAATCTGATGAAGAATGCTTTTAATCAGTGTGGTTTTACCTACGCCATTATTACCAATCAGCAAACAAACATCACCATAATCCAATGACGCATTAACATCTGAAATAAGAGGTTTTTGATAACCGATGGTTGTATTTTTTATTTGTAAAAACATTTTTTTTAACGCAAAGGCGCAATTCAATTTTTTATAAGTGTAACGTTTTTAAGGCGCAAGAAAATCAAAGATTTTCATTTTTTATAAACCATTAACAACTCTTTTTACTCCGTCTTTAAATATATCTGTTCTAAAATTAAGAATTAATCCTAATTTGCAATTTGTCAATTTTAAATAAGTCAATATCTGTGCTTTATGAACATCATTTATGTAGTCAACCGTTTTTATTTCTAGTATAAGTTTATCCTCAATAATAATATCAATTCTATAGGCATTTTCAATTCTTAATTCTTCATAGATGATGGGAAGTATTTTTTGTTTTTCTACCTTTAATCCAGTTTTTTTCAATTCATAAAACAAACATTCTTCATAAACATTTTCAAATAATCCTGCTCCAAATTTCCTGTGAATTTTTAATCCTAAATCAAAAACAATTTTTGATAATTCATTTTCTGTCATAGTT
>CAZHCK010000055.1:0-17210 GCA_964530915.1 uncultured Cloacibacterium sp.
TTCTTATGAGAAAATGCAATTTTTTCTTTTATTTCTTTTTTGGGAGAAGTAGAAACTTTTGTGTTTTTTCTATTAATTGGTGTAGAAACTGAGGAATAATTGATTTTAGAATCACCTTTTTCTGCACTTACAAGGGTAGCTCCTTCTGAAATGTGAATGTTTTCCAACCCAGTAATGATTGATTCCTGAGCAGACATTTTTGTGAAAAAACCAATAGAAAGAAAGTATATAAAAACATAGAGTATCCTAATGCTAGAAGCATTAAGAATAGATTTGGGTAATAGTAATCCCGAAGAACATTTATCTAAGTAAAGTTTCTTCAATTTTTTTCTTCGTTTGTGTTTTTAGAACCAGCGGCAAAATTAAAAAAAAATCTATGTAATCATTGATTTTCTGATATTTATGCAATAGATGTAAAATTTATACTCGTTATAAATAAATATAAATCTTATCTTTGCAAAAATTTTAAGGCTCCCAAAGTGGGAGATACCTAATTAATAACTTAATCCTATTTTATAATTTTTAGGGATTATTAATACAATTTTTATGAGTAATATCGTTGCAATCGTTGGGCGTCCCAACGTAGGAAAATCCACATTATTTAATCGTTTATTAGAGAGAAGAGAAGCCATCGTAGATTCTACGGCTGGTGTAACCAGAGACCGTCATTACGGTAAATCTGACTGGAATGGAGTAGACTTTACAGTAATAGATACTGGTGGTTATGATGTAGGTAGTGATGATATCTTCGAAGAAGAAATCCGTAAACAAGTTCAGTTGGCTGTAGACGAAGCTACTTCTATCATTTTTATGTTGAACGTAGAAGAAGGACTTCAAGATATAGACCACGAAATCTATAATCTTTTAAGAAAAGCCAATAAACCTCTATATTTAGTGGTAAACAAAGTAGACTCTGCTAAAGAAATGCTTGCTGCTACAGAATTTTATCAGTTAGGAGTAGAAAAATATTATACGCTTTCTTCTGCTACAGGTTCTGGAACTGGTGAATTGTTAGATGACTTGGTTGCAGATTTTCCAACTACAGAATACAAAGATCCTTTCGAAGGTTTACCTAAAATTACTATTGCAGGAAGACCAAACGTAGGAAAATCTACACTTACCAATGCACTTCTTGATGACAATAGAAACATTGTTACTGATATCGCAGGTACAACCAGAGATTCTATCGAAACGTTATATAATAAATTCGGGCACGAATTTGTGTTGGTAGATACTGCCGGAATGCGTAGAAAGTCTAAAGTTTCTGAAGACTTAGAATTTTATTCTGTAATGCGCTCTATTAGAGCGATTGAGCATTCTGATGTGGTTATTATTATGGTAGATGCTACTTTAGGCTGGGAATCTCAGGATATGAATATCTTTTCTTTGGCTCAAAAAAACAGAAAAGGAATCGTAATTGTAGTAAATAAGTGGGATTTGGTAGAAAAAGAAACCAATACCATGAGAGATTTTGAGAATAAAATCAAAGAAAAAATCGCTCAGTTTAATGATGTTCCTATTCTTTTTGTTTCTGCATTAACGAAACAAAGAATCTTAAAAGCGGTAGAAACTGCTATGATGGTGTATGAAAATCGTAAGAAAAGAATCAAAACTTCTAAGCTTAACGAAATTTTATTACCGATTATTGAGCAAACTCCACCACCTGCAATCAAAGGAAAATATGTGAAAATTAAATATATTACCCAATTGCCAACTCCAGTTCCGCAATTTGCATTTTTCTGTAATTTACCACAGTATGTGAAAGAACCATACAGAAGATTCATCGAAAACCAATTGCGTAAGCAATTTGATTTTACGGGAGTTCCTATTGATGTATATTTCAGACAAAAATAAATGATTAAGCCCTTTTAGAATGTTCTATTCTGAAGGGGTTTTTTTCATTGAAAATGAAATTGATGTTCAAAATCATTTCAATCACATAAAAAATATCAATAAATTTGTAAAAATTATTTTTAATAAATCCTCACATCCACATGGTAACTGTTCTTTCTCAAAATTTTTCATTAGTCAATTCTTGGATCAACGAACTAAGAAACGTAGAAACTCAAACCAATAGAGCCAATTTCCGTAAAAGCATGGAAAGAATCGGCGAAATTGCAGCGTTTGAAATTTCTAAAGGTTTAGAATTCAAAGAAATAGAAATTTCTACTCCATTAGACAAAATTATGGTGAAAGAAATTGCAGTTCAACCTGTAATTACTACTATTTTGAGAGCAGGAGTTCCTCTTTTTGAAGGAATTCTGAATTATTTTGACAAAGCAGACTGTGGTTTTGTAGCCGCTTACAGAAAGCACGATGCCAATGATTATTTCTCCATCAAACAAGATTATCTTACTTGTCCTAGTGTAGACGGAAGACCATTAATAGTAGCTGATCCTATGTTAGCAACTGGCGCAAGTTTAATAGAAGCGCTGAAAGATTTATTAAACCACGGAACACCTTCTCAATTACACATTGTAGCAGTTATTGCAAGTAAACAAGGCGTAGAAACATTGTCAAATGCATTTCCAGATGCGCATATTTGGGTAGGAGCTATAGATGAAAATCTTACCTCAAAAGGTTATATTTCTCCAGGATTAGGAGATGCAGGAGATCTGTCTTACGGACAAAAATTACAGAGATAATCACTACGAATCAAAAGCCATTACCAAAACGCTAACTTCATTCCTTGGATTTTTCAAAATTTCCCAAGCAATGGCGCTTATCGTATTTCCTGTGGTGAAAACATCGTCAATTAACAGAACATGTTTTCCTGAAATTTCTTCGGTGAGGGAAAAATCGTACTTGGTTTCGGCGCGGTGAGATTTGTCTTTTTGGGCTTGTGCTTTTTGGTAAGAATTTCTTTTGAGCGCTTCTTTATGATGAGGGATTTTCCAATTTTTAGAAAGAATATCGGCAAAAAGATGCAACTGATTATAACCTCGTTTTTTTAATTTTTTAGGATGAAGCGGAACAGTAATTAAAACATCTGGTTTTTCTGAAAGGTAAATTCTTTCAAAAGTCCATTCAGCCATGATTTTTCCAACTTTTTCCTGAGAGCGATATTTGAGTTGGTGAATAATTTTCTGGCTCAAAGCTTCTTCTTGAAATTCCATCACAGCATAAGCGTTTTTCACAGGGAATAAAAGCTTACATCTCTGTTTCAGAGGATTTTCTTCGTAGAAATTAAAATGAGAAAACTTAATTTGAGGGAAACATACATGGCAAACCAATTCATCTTTTGAAATGATGGTGTTACAATGCAGACATCTGTTCGGGAAAAGTAAATCCAGAAGCATAAAGAATGGTTTTAGTTTTAGAAAACTAAATTAGTGAAAAAAAACAAACCTTCCGTTTTTAAATAAATGATTTTGAATAGGTTTATACCTATTACAAATTTGGCTGATTATGCTGATTTTATCTGCTAAATCTGCTTTATTAGCGAGAGTTTCTCTAGTTTTTCACTTTAAAACTCCAGGTAAACGAAAATTTAGAAACCAAATCTCCTTTTTGGTCTTTACCTTCAGAAAACATGGTTAATGTTTGTCCTTCTCCAGTTTCGATGGCTCTGTGTAAAACGGCATCTAGTTCTTTTCCTTGATGACAAGAAAAAGTAACTCTACCCACTGCTTTTTTGGTAAATTCAGCTTGGTTATGAACCACCAACATAGAGATTTTTTTGCCTGATTTTCTAATTTTTTCGGCACAAAGGAAACCCGTAGAAAATTCTGCAGCCATTCCTTGAACTGCCCAAAACATAGAATTGAAAGGGTTTTGGTTCAGCCATCCAAATTTCACTTTGGTGATGCAGATTTCATCATTCATTTCTTTTAGACGCACTCCTGCAATCCAAGAAATTGGGATTTTTAAAAACAGAAACAGGTGTAGTTGGAATTTGTTCATGTCACAAATCTAAAAATTTTAATCTTTGGAACAAGAAAATTTACTATTCTTAAAATACAAAAAAACCGCAGAAACGACTTCTGCGGTTTTTTTATTCACTATTGACTTGCGAAGTAAAATTCACATTTTATCTATTTCACAAATCCTTTGTTTTGTAAAAGTGGTTTAATGTCTGGAGTTCTTCCTGTAAAATCTTTGAACGCTTGATTCAAGTCTACAGAATTTCCTACAGATAGAATATATTTTCTGAAACGATCGCCGTTTTCTCTGGTCATTCCACCATTGTCCGTAATCCATTTCCAAGCATCTGCATTCAGAACATCGCTCCACATATAAGCGTAATACCCTGCAGAATAACCGCCTCCCCAAATGTGAGCGAAATAAGGAGAATGATATCTTGGTGGAACTTGTGGCAAAGTAAATCCGTATTTAGTTAAGACTTCTTTTTCAAAATCTAAAGTAGGTTTTATTTCAGCTTCAGATTTTACAGAATGCCAAGCCATATCTAATGTTGCCGCAGAAACCAATTCTGTAGTGGCATAACCTTGGTTAAAAGTAGCGGCTTTTTTAATTTTATCTACCAAAGTTTGAGGCATTGGTTGTTCGGTTTCATAGTGTAGTGCATAATTTTTAAGAACTGAAGGCTCTAGCGCAAAAAATTCATTGATTTGAGAAGGGAATTCTACAAAATCTCTAGGAACATTGGTTCCAGAAATGGTAATGTATTTTTGGTTGGCAAAAAGTCCGTGTAAAGTATGCCCAAACTCGTGGAACATAGTAGAAACATCATCATAAGAAATTAATGAAGGTTTTCCTGGAGCAGGTTTTTGGTAGTTGAAAACATTTACAATTACAGGTTTAGTTGCCGTCATGAAAGATTGTTCTACGAAGTTGCTCATCCAAGCGCCACCATTTTTATTATCTCTGGTGTAAAAATCTAAGTAATAAATCGCTAAAGATTTTCCGTCTCTATCAAAAACTTCATAAGCTACTACATCTGGATGATAAACTGGTAAATCTTTTCTTTCTTTGAAGGTAATTCCGTAGAATTTTTCAGCAGCATAGAAAACGCCTTTTTCTAAAACGGTGGACACTTCAAAATAAGGTTTGATTTGGTTTTCGTCTAAATCAAATTTTGCTTTACGCACTTGTTCTGCATAGAAATTCCAATCCCAAGGTGCGAGTTCGAAGCCGCCTTTTTGAGCATCAATTAGCGCTTGGATATCTACAATTTCTCTTTTCGCTTGCTCTACTGCAGGTTTTCCTAATTGGTAAAGTAGATCCATTGCGTTTTCTGGTTTTTTTGCCATTTGGTCTACCAAATTCAATTCCGCATAAGAAGATTTTCCCATAAGATGAGCTTTCTCCATTCTCAGTTTCGCTTGTCTTTCGAGGATCACTCTTGTATCGTTTTCGTCTCCTTTTTCTGCTCTGTACCAAGAAGCTTTAAATAATTTTTCTCTGGTCGCTCTGTTTTTAAGATTTTGAAGAAGCGGTTGTTGGGTAGTATTGAGCAAAGTCAAAAGATATTTGCCTTCATAACCAGCATTTTTAGCATCTGTAGCTGCAGCAGCGATTTCATCAGCAGATAATCCGTCTAATTCCTTAACGTCTGAAATTAAAACAGCTCCTTTTTTTCTCGCTTCTAATAATTTACTAGAAAACTGAGTAGAAAGTGTTGCCAATTCTGCGTTTATTTTTTTCATTTGCTCTTTGTCGGCATCAGAAAGATTAGCACCAGCCAATTCAAAACGTTGCTTGTACACTTCTAATAATCTTTGATCTTCTGCATCTAAACCATCTGTTTTAATGGCTTTAATTCTGTTATAAAGAGCAGAATTTAAATAAATTTTATCTGCATGAGATGCAAAAATAGGAGCGTATTGTTCTTCTATTTTCTGTAGAGTAGGATTGGTATTAGAACCAGTAAGGTTGTAGAAAACAATTTGCGCACGTTTCAATACTTCACCGCTTTTTTCAAGTGCCAAAATGGTATTTTCAAATGTGGCTGCTTCCTTGTTGCTAACGATTGTAGCAATTTCTGCTTCGTTTACTTTTAAACCATAATCAAAAGCTGGAGCAAAATGTTCGTCTTTAATTTTGTCAAATTCTGGAGCCTGATACTGCAATGTACTTTTCTTATAAAAAGGATTGTTTAAAACAGCAGTATCATCAATTTTTGTGGTATTTTCTTTCATGGTAGAACAAGAAATGCTGAAACCTAATGCAG
Organism: uncultured Cloacibacterium sp.; assembly: GCA_964530915.1. Taxonomy (GTDB): domain Bacteria; phylum Bacteroidota; class Bacteroidia; order Flavobacteriales; family Weeksellaceae; genus Cloacibacterium. The sequence continues at coordinate 6,134 of CAZHCK010000055.1, forward strand.
ACAGCAGCAAAATTGATGTAATATTTTTCATTGTTAAATTGTTGAATATTTATAGGGTTAAAGATACAAAATTTGTAGAAAGCGATTCAGTATTCTGCCAAAAGCAATTTTGTAACAAAAAATAAATCTAAACGTCTAATTATTAAAATATTAATCATGCAAAAAACGATTCCTGTCTTTCTTTTAAGCTTATCATTAGCTTCTTGTATCAATGTGAAATCTGATGATGGAAGCATTGGTGATATTTTCACAGGCAAAAAAGGAAATGGACCGATGACTGAGAAAACATTTTCGGGAGATTTCAATAGCATAGAAGTTTCTACTTCTATTCATGCAGATATTATAAAATCTGATGTAGAAAAAGTAGTTATTTCTGCGCCTTCTGATATTTTAGAATTTGTGAAAGTAGAACAAAACGGACAAAACGTAAGAATTTATGTAGATTCTGATTTTAGAAATCCTATTTCTACAGAAAGAGTAAAAGCCATTATTTATGCTAAAGATTTTGATGAGTTGCGTGCTAATTCTAGTGCTTCTGTTCGGGTGAAAGACACTTTTATGCAAGATAAACTGAAAGTAAATGTTTCCAGTTCTGCAGGTATTGATGGACATCTAGAAGCCAATCAATTAGATGTTTCTGTGAGCAGTAGCGGTAGTTTTTCTGGAAAAGTTTGGGCAGATTATGCTCGTTTCGAAGTTTCTTCTAGTGGCGATTTTTCTGTAGATGGAAAAGTGCAGCATGGCAGCATTCACGCAAGTTCTTCTGGTGATTTTAACGGAAGAAATTTAGAAGTTAAAGAAGGAGAGTTTCACGCTTCGTCATCAGCAAGTATTTCTGCGATGGTTTCTCAAAAAGCTTCGGCACAAGCTTCTTCTAGTGGAGATGTAAATCTTAAAAAACTAGGAAATCCCGTTATTTCGTCTTCTGAAAGCAGCAGTGGAAGCGTAAATATAAATTAAAATTCATTTTTCTTCATATTCCAATTATTAAACCGAAAAAGCAACTCTATTTTGAGTTGCTTTTTATTTGATTTTTAATGTTTTAGAGTCTGTTTAAAACTATTTCATTTGTCATTTTGAGAGGAACGAAGTGGAGCCGAAAAATCTTTTAGAAATAATTTTAAATAGATTCTTCATTTCATAATGCTTCGCAAAATTTCATTCAGAATGACAAAATAAATTTAAATAAATTCTTATTCTTTTTGATTTTTAATAATTAGGTATGAGGCAAGGTTTAGCATAAATCCTATTGATAAGAAAAATCCAGAAATCAAGCTAGTTCTATTTGAATTTGGATATTCAATAAGTAAAAAAATAGAAATAGTAATTAATAAAAGACTGGAAATGTACATTAAGTTTTTCATGGTTATTTTTTGTTAAATTTTAATCTTTCTACCAGCCTCCAGAAGCGCCACCTCCTCCAAAACTTCCGCCACCACCGAAACCTCCAAATCCACCGCCTGAACTTCCGCCACCGAAACCACCTCCAAAACTTCCTGGGAAGAAACCACCTGGATAGACTCTTCTTCCTCTTCTGGTAATAATTACATCTCCGTCATCATTGCCAAAACCGCCTCCATTATTACTTTTTGATAAAATATAAATAATAAAGAACAGAATAAGTAAGAAAATAAGAATGTGTTTCAGAGAAATATCAATCGGTTGAGGTTCTGATTCAGAAAGCGGTTTAAATTTACCTCTTACTGCATCCATTATTGCAGAAGTTCCAGAATTTATTCCTGCAAACCATTGCCCTTTTTTGAAATTTGGCGTTACCAAATAATCTAGAATTTGCCCTGCAACAGAAGCCGTAAGATATTGCTCTACACCACGACCTTGCTGAATAGACATTTTTCTGTCTTCGGTTGCAATGAGGAAAACAACTCCGTTATCAGGTTCTTCCTGACCTATTTTCCATTTTTCTCCCCATTGAGTAGCTACAAAATTCACATCTTCACCATTGGTTGTAGGAATGATGACTACCAGAATTTCTGTAGAAGAAGAATCTGCAAATTTGATGAGTTTTTGATTAATTTCTTCTGTTTCCGTAGCATTCAGTAATCCTGCTTCGTCATAGACAGGATAAATTTTACTGGGAGGTTCTGGAACGTTATATTGCGCCGAAATAAAACTATAACAGCTCAATAAAACTAAAACGAAGAAATTTTTAAGAGAATGTAATTTCATTAGGTAATTCATTGTGATTTTCTCCGTCAATGGGGAAGAATTTTTTCAATTCTAATCCGGTTTCTAAAATAGCATCTCGCAAACCTTCGAAATATTGACCTTGAGAGAAAGCTGAGGTTATTTTGTCATGCAAATCATTCCAAAATTTTTGATGCACTTTTTCATGAATGCCTTTATCACCAATAATGGTTAAGTATTTTTGTTCAAAATTTACATGAAAAAGTACGCCATTTCTTTCTTTGGTTTTGTCCATTCCCAGAGATTTAAAAACGTCAAAAGCAATTTTGGCATTATTATCATCTGAGTTTTGGTCTATATGCACACGGATTTCTCCGGTAGAATGGTCTTCCGCTTGTTGAATGGCTTCCACTAGGGAAGCCATTTGAATATTGTTTAAAAAATTACTCATTATTCAGTGAAAACTTCAGGAGCTTTTTCAGCACCTGCATCTGCTTTAAATAAAGGTTTTTCTTTGAAATTAGAGAAATTTGCGATGATGTTATTCGGGAAAACTTTAATAGAAGTATTGTATTCTTTCACCACAGCGTTATAGTTTACGGTTTCTGCTCTTATGCTGTTTTCTATCGCGGTATATTCTCTTTGGAAATCGATAAATTGTTGGTCAGCTTTTAGATTAGGATATTGTTCTACCACTGCCATTAATCTGCTCAAAGCACCAGATAATTCACCTTGTGCTGTTTGGAATTTTGCCAAATCAGCTTCGGTCATATTGGTAGGGTCTATGGTTACTTGAGTTGCTTTAGAACGTGCTTCGATTACTTTGGTTAAAGTTTCTTGCTCGAATTTAGCATAAGATTTTACGGTTCTTTCTAAGTTAGGAATAAGGTTTGCTCTTTTTTGGTAAACGGTTTCTACATTAGCCCATTTTTCGTTTACGTTTTGTTCGCTTCCTACAAAACCATTTCTAATGCCAATTCCCCAAAATATTACCAATGCAATTACGCCAATCAGCACCAAACCTATTGTTCCAATGCCAAAACATCCTTTGTTGTTCATAGTTTAATTTTTTTAATTGTGTATTAAGTGATTCAGTAAACCAAATATACAAATATTATGCTAATTTTGTAAAATATACATTCAAATGATTACAATAGTAGTAGCAATGGGAAAAAACAGAGAAATTGGTGTTGATAACCAGTTGCTTTGGCATTTACCTAAAGATTTAAAACATTTTAAAGAACTTACGAGTGGTCACCCAATTATTATGGGCAGAAAAACATACGAAAGTATTGGTAAACCGCTTCCTAATCGTACTAATATTGTAATTAGTAGAAAAAATGATTGGTTCGAAGAAGGAATTCTCATCGTAGGAAGTATTAAAGAAGCACTGAAATTTGCCAAAAAAATAGACGAAAATGTTTTTGTGATTGGTGGTGGTACTATTTATGAACAAACAATAGATTTGGCGGACCAATTAGAGATTACTTTGGTAGATGCTACGTTAGATGCGGATACTTATTTCCCGAAAATTGACGAGAAAATTTGGCAGAAAACACAAGAAATTTGCCATGAAAAAGACGAAAAAAATCAATATGATTTTTGTTTTCAAACTTTTACAAAAAAGACTAGCGTCTAATGTCTGAAATCTAACATCTAATTTTTATATTTGCACACTTAATTTTAAGAGATGAATAAGTACATAAAATTTTTAATTGCTGGCTTAATGATTGCTGCGGGAGTTTACCTGATGATGAACCGTCAAATAGGATGGGGAATTGTAGTCGTATTCTTTTCGCTGAGTCCTATTTTACTATTTTTCAAAAATGAATATATCTTATTGGCTTTTTGGCAAATGAGAAAACAGAATTTTGTAAAAGCTGCACATTGGTTAACTTACATTAAAAACTACCAATCTCAGTTGCACAAATCACAATATGGTTATTTCCATTACTTACAAGGGTTAACTCTGGCACAAGAAAATCCTGCAAAAGTAGAACCATTGATGAAAAAAGCTTTAGAATATGGCTTAAATATGAAGCATGATAGAGCAATGGCTACACTAAACTTAGCTGCAGCTGCACTTTCTAAAGGAAGAAAGCCAGAAGCTCAAAAATTATTAGAAGAAGCTAAAAGATTAGACGATCAAGGAATGATGGCGGATCAAATAAAAATGATGAAAGACCAATTGAAAATGCCTTCTATGCAAAAACACATGCATAATCCACAAATGAGACACAGAGGAAAATTCTTCTAAAAACAATAAAGAGAAAACAAAAAACTCCTGAAATTTTTCAGGAGTTTTTTTATTTAAGAAGTTTTCTTATAACTTTTTACTTGGTTCTTTTGGTTACATTTCTGCATCATTAGCGTTTCCATAGAATTTTGGCATTTGCCAATGGTATTTTACCGCTAGTGTTCTAATACTTACAATAAGAAGAATGGTTAAGATTTGATTGATTTCTTCCGATAAACCACTGAAATTTCTCAGAAGTATGTAGACAAAACCACCTACAATTGCTGCAGTCGCATAAATTTCTTTTCTGAAAATCAAAGGAATTCTGTTCAGTAAAATATCTCGGATAATTCCACCAAAACAGCCAGTAATCGTGCCTAAAGTAATACCAATAATAGGATGTAAATCAGCATTCATTCCTTTTTGAACTCCAATAATTGTAAAAAGACCAAGTCCAAGGCTATCAAATAGAAATAAAGTCACTTGAAATTTTTTTTCAATCAATTTGAATATCATTGTAAAAATTGCCGTGAAAAAAATGATGCTTACTGTAAGCAAATCATGCATCCAAAAAACAGGCACATCTAGTAATAAATCTCTTACTGTTCCGCCACCTACAGAAGTTACAAATGCAATAATCATTACGCCAAAAGGATCAAAACGTTTTTGCATAGCCGCAAAAGTTCCCGACATCGCAAAAGATACCGTACCAAGGACTTCTATTATAAATGTAAAATCAGGAAACATAGTTAAAAATTTATAGAGTTTTCTAAACTCTTACAGCATCTGGAACAAATAATTGATATTCTCCTTTATTAGAAATAATTTCTCTTACAATGCTGCTGCTGATAAATGATTTTCCAGAAGAGGTAAGCAAGAAAACAGTTTCTAATTTTCTTCTCGCCAAAGTTCTGTTGGTATGAGCAATTGCTTTTTCAAATTCAAAATCGGCAGGATTTCTGAGACCTCTCAGAATGAATTGAGCTTCTTTTTTGATACAATAATCGATGGTTAATCCTTCAAAATAATCTACTTCTACATTTGGGAAATGTGCTACAGATTTTTGAATAAATTCCATGCGTTTTTCTAGCGGAAACATATATTTTTTCTGAGAATTCTGTCCGATAGCGATGATGAGTTTATCAAACAGAGGAACAGCTCTTTCAATAATGTCAAGGTGTCCTAAGGTAATTGGGTCAAAAGATCCTGGAAATACAGCGATTTTCATTTCTAAATTTTAGATTTTAAATTTTAGATTTTAAATTTTTTTAAATAATCTAAAATCTAGAATTTTTAATTTATAATTATTTTTTAAGCGCTTTTTCTACTTCGTTTCCACAAAGATCTTTGATAGAAATTCCGTAAATTTTTGCTTGTTGAGGTAAGATAGAAGCTGGCGAAAATCCAGGATTGGTATTCATTTCTAGCATGTAAGGCGTTCCATCCATAATGATGTATTCACTTCTAGAAAAACCGCTCATTCCCAAAGATTCATACGCATGTTTTGCGATTTTTTCTACTTTGTATCTGGTTTCTTCGTCTAATCTGGCTGGTGTAATTTCTTCGGAAGCCCCTTCGTATTTTGCTTCATAGTCGAAAAATTCTTTGTGTGGAACAATTTCTGTAATTCCAAGAACAATGGTTTCGCCTTTGTAATCAATAACACCTACAGAAACTTCCATTCCGTTTAAGAAAGATTCTATTAAAATTTCATCATCTTCTTTGAAGGCAAATTCAATAGCTGCCGCCAATTCAGACTTTTCTTTTACTTTAGAAATTCCGAGCGAAGAACCACTTTGATTTGGTTTTACAAATAAAGGAAGTCCTAATTCTTCTACAATTTTTTCTTCATTAATATTTTCTCCTTTTCTCAGGTAGAAACTTTTTGCAGAAGGAATACCATATTTTGCTAAAACGGCAAGAGTATCTTTTTTGTTGAAAGTAAGAGCGCTTTTGTAGAAATCACAGCCTGTATATTTTTGACCAATAGCATTCCAATAGCCTTGTAATTCACCATTTTCGCCAGGAGCACCGTGAATAATGTTGAAACAAACATCAAATTTTAAAATTGTTCCGTCTGCAAGCGTTACCGAAAAGTCTCCTTTGTTAATAGGACGTTTTTCTTCGTTTTCGTTTAAAAAGTACCATTCTTCTTTTAGAACCACTACTTTATAAACATGGTATAAATCTCTGTCTAGAGAATCATAAATCAATTGGCCACTTTTCAGAGAAACCTTGTATTCATCAGAGAAGCCACCCATTACTACGGCTACATTTTTCTTGCTCATACTTTTTAAAAAACTAATAAACGCAAATGTAATTATTTTTCAACTTAAATATTTCATAATTTTATATTTATATTTGCGTTTATATTTCGAATAAATAAAAAATTTATGCTTCGATCTTTTTTCCACTGGAAAGTTTTTGTAAACTTAATAGTAGCACTTGTAATTTTTGTAGGAGTAGTTTGGCTTACCTTTCGATGGCTAGAGTTTCACACCAATCACGGTGAAGAAATTCAGGTTCCGAATGTTGTCAACATGAAGGTACAACAAGCCATAGAGGTTTTGGATGACCAAGGCTTAGAATATGAAGTAGATAGTTTTAAATACGATCCAAAATTTAAACCATTACAAGTTCTTAAAATCTATCCAAATCCAGGTTCTAGAGTAAAAGACGGTAGAACAATTCTCTTAAAAGTAAATCCTAAAACTTATGCACCAGTTGCGGTTCCAGATGTTTTAGATAGATATAAATACTTGGCTTTCAGGAAGTTTGATTTATTAGGTTTGAAAGTAGGAGATACTATTTATGAGCCTAATATTCAGAAAGATGCTGTCATTAGAATGATGTTTAATGGCAGAGTGATCAAACCGGGAGAAAAAGTGCCGATGTATTCTACACTAGATTTAGTCATTGGTTCTGGACCGATGAGAAATGTGGTAATTCCTAATTTGGTAGGAAGAACTGTGGCAGAAGCGAAAGCAATTATTGCTCAAAATTACTTTGAAGTAGGATTGGTAGAACATGAAGATGGATTAAGTGATGATTCTGATATTATTTACTATCAAGATCCAGCAAGTGGTTCTGTAAGGGATCAAGGAATGCAAATGGATTTGTGGGCAAGTAAAAAAACACCTGCCGAAATGCAGTCTAAAATCCAAAAACTGAATAGTATTTATAGAACTACGGATATTAATACCATGCCAGAACCTTCTGACAATGAGTTTATCCCAGTTCCAAATGAAGAACCTGTAAATACTACACCAAAACCACCTGTAGAAAAACCTAAAACCACTACCAATACAAATAATACAAAACCTGCAGAAGAAAAACCTGCTAAAAAGGTAATTGTAGAGTAGTTTTTTAGAAATTAAAATAATTTATAGAACTTTGCCGAAAATTTTTTGGCAAAGTTTTTTTGAATAATATGAGCGAAAAAGAAGATTTTTTAGAAGAAGATTTATTGTTAGAAGACGAAAATTCTAATGACGAAGAAAACTCAGGGTTGTTTGAACATCTCAATATTACTGTGGATAAAAAACAAGAACCTTTGAGAATAGATAAATTTCTTTTGATTTATCGCCAAAATTCTTCTAGAAATAAGATTTCGCAAACGTGTAGAGCAGGAAACGTAATCGTAAATGGTAATCCTGTAAAGCAAAATTATCGTGTAAAGCCGGGAGATGAAATTTCGGTTTTATTAACGCATCCTCCGCGTGAAAATGTTATCATTCCTGAAGATATTCCATTTAAAATTGTCTACGAAGATGATGATGTTTTGGTAGTAGACAAAGAGCCAGGAATGGTAGTGCATCCAGGTTTTGGTAATTGGCAAGGAACATTGGTAAATGCAGTTGCTTTTCATTTTCAGAAAAATGGCTTTAGCTCAGATTTAGATAGAGTAGGATTGGTTCATAGAATTGATAAAGATACTTCTGGATTGATTGTCTTAGCCAAAAATGAGTATGCATTGAGCTTTTTAGCCAAGCAATTTTTTGATAGAAAAACCAAACGTTTATATTGGGCTTTTGTTTGGGGGAATTTAGAAAATGACGAAGGAACCATCAGAGGACACATCGGAAGGCATCAGAAAAACCGAATGCAAATGGCAGTTTATGAAGATGGAAGCCAAGGAAAACATGCGGTAACACATTATAAAGTTCTAGAAAGATTCAAATATATGACTTGGGTAGAATGTAAACTGGAAACGGGAAGAACCCACCAAATTAGAGCGCATTTTAAACATATTGGTCATACGCTTTTTAACGACGAAAGATATGAAGGTCATCAAATTTTGCGTGGTGTAAACTTACCAAAATACAAACAATTTGTAAAAAATGTCTTCGAAGTTTTACCTAGACATGCTTTACATGCTCATACTTTAGGTTTCATTCATCCTACTACAAAAAAAGAAATGTATTTTGAATCACCAATGCCAAAAGATATGCAAGATGCGGTAGAAAAATGGAGAAATTACTTGCAAAATTCTTAATTCCAATCGTTTTCGGTCAGGTTTAAGACAAAGAAATTTTCAATTCCATACTTTTTACTTAAATTTGACGTTTAGAAATTCACGACCATGAAAAAAATATTATTCACATTTTTTGCTGCTTTTTCAGGATTGAGCTATGCTCAAGAAACTATTCCTATGTATCAGCAGTATTTATTTGATAGTGAATTTCTCTTTAACCCTGCGCATATTGGTAAAACAGATGATGTAAATCTTGTTGCCAACTATCAAAAACAATTTTCAAAATTTGATGAATCTCCCAATGTACAATCGGTAGGAATTCATGCCAATGCTTTTGATAGAGTAGGAATAGGCGCTTATTTTTTCCGTGACCAAAACGGGCCAATTTCTGCAAACGGAATTGCAATTGGTGCTTCTTACTTTGTTCCACTCAGTGATGAAGATGGCAGAAAAGACCAATTTTCTTTCGGAACATCAGTTAATTTTTACAATCAGAACTTTGACGTTTCTAAAGTAAATGCGCAAGATCCAAATGATCCTTTGCTTTACGAAAATAACAACAGTATTTTTATTGCTTATGCTAACTTAGGATTACAAGCTACTTATAGCAGAGCTTTTGCTGGGATTTCTGTTGCAGATATTCCATTGAGTAACAATACACCAGTGGTAAATGGTATAGAACCGTCGCCAACCAGATTTTACCTTAATGCAGGATATGACTGGGAAATTACCGAAGGATTTTCGGTAGAACCTTCTGTGATGATGAATTTGAATACCAATTCATCTAGAATGTTTGACATCAATGTTCTCATGAAATTGTATGGTGAAAGTGATTATTTTGCTGCGGGAATCAATTACAGAACTGCGAAAAGTGCTGTGGGAAGCCAACAGTTAAGTATGTCGCCTATTATTAAATTTAAACTCAATAAACTCCATTTCGGAGCTTCATATAATTTAGGATTGTCTGATATTCAAGAATACGGCGGAAATTCGTTCATGCTGAGTTTAGGCTATGATATTCCTAATTTCATCAATCAAAGAGGATTTAGGTATCGTTAATTAATTTTAGAATTACGATTTTATTTCGTCAATCATCAATCAAATGATTTACCTTCACATTCCTTTCTGTAAGCAGAAATGCAGTTATTGCAATTTTCATTTTTCTACTTCTTTGAAGCAGAAAGACGAAATGATTTTGGCAATAAAAAAAGAAATTTTTCTAAGAAAAGATGAGCTAGAAAACAAAACACTTTCGTCGCTTTATTTTGGTGGCGGAACTCCGTCTATTCTTTCTGTGGACGAAATCAAATCTTTAATAGATGAGGTTTTGAAGTACTTTGACTTTGAAAAAAATATTGAAATCACGCTAGAAGCTAATCCTGATGATTTAGATAAAAATTTTCTGAAAGATTTAACTAAAACCGAAATCAATCGACTTTCCATAGGGACTCAAAGTTTTTTTGAAGAAGATTTAAAGCTCATGAATCGTGCTCATAATGCTTCTGAAGCCGAAAGTTCTATCAAAAGAGCGCAAGATTTTGGCTTCGAAAATCTGAGTATTGATCTAATTTATGGTTCGCCGACTTCCAATTTTGAAATCTGGAAAAAAAATCTTCAGAAAACCATAGAGCTTCAAGTTCCTCACGTTTCTTCTTACGCATTGACCATCGAGCCCAAAACAGCTTTGAATGCTTGGATTAAGAAAAATAAAATCGCAGAACCGAAAGAAACAGAGCAAAATAAAGAGTTCTATTATATGTCTGATTTTCTAAAAGACAACGGTTTTATACACTACGAAATCTCTAATTTTGCTAAAAAAGATTTTGAATCGAAACACAATTCAGCGTATTGGAAATACAAAGAATATTTGGGAATTGGGCCTTCTGCACATTCTTATAACGGTAGAAACGAGCGCAGTTGGAATGTTGCTAATAACACCATTTATATTAAGAATTTAGCTGAAAATATCCTTCCAAAAGAAACCGAAAAACTTTCTGAAAAAGACCAGTATAATGAAATGCTCATGATTGGTCTCAGAACAATTTGGGGCGTAGATTTAGAGCAACTCAACGAAAAATTCTCTGACGAAATTTTAGAAATTTTTAAAAATAGCATTCAGCCAAAATTAGAAGAAGGAATTCTAGTGATAGAAGAAAATCACTTAAAAATTCCAGAAAAACATTGGTTTTTAGCCGATGGAATTGCTTCTGATCTCTTTATTC
>CAZHCK010000056.1:0-17207 GCA_964530915.1 uncultured Cloacibacterium sp.
CATTTAGTCTTCTTGAAGGAAGAAAATATTATGATGAAGCAATAGGTCAATTAGGGAATGAAAAAAGTTGGCCTAATAATTATTCTAATATTTACAAATCTAATAGCGTTAAAAGAAAACTTAATAAAATCTATCATAATAAATGTGCATTCTGTAATCAAGTTCCTAAAGGAAGTCCTATACAAGTTGAGCATTTTAGACCTAAAAAAGGAGTGAAAAATGAGGCGCATTCAGGTTATTATTGGTTAGGTTATGAATGGACAAATTTGCTTTTTGCTTGTGGTAGTTGTAATTCAACAAAAAATACAAATTTTCCTTTATTTGATGGTGTACCAAGGGTATCAAGTCCCAGTTGGATTAATGAAAATAGTTTTAATTTGAATGATTGTTTAATTTTTTCAAAAGTTTTAAAGAATGAAAAATATATTTTAATTAATCCAGAAATTGATGAACCAGAAAAACATTTGTATTATGAGCCTGATGGTAAAATTTCTTATTTTGATATAAGAGGTCAAATATCGATTGAAAAATATAATCTTAATAGGGACGAATTATATCTTGATGGCAGAAAAAAAATAATTGATGGTATTGTACGTAAAATTGGTAAAAGATTCGAAAAACATCAAAAAGGTATAATCAATAAAATAAGTTTATATCATGAAATTATTTTAGTAATAGAAGAAGATATTATAGAACCTATAGAGTTAAAAGAATCTTTTGACCATTTTAGATATACAATTTTCAAGCAATTTGATTTATACATCTTACCACGTTTTGGTTTTAAAGAACTTGAATATTTGTTAAATATTATATTTAACAAGCTTAATCAAAGTATTTCATTAAAATTAAATTAATATGTCATTCAACGAATTAAACAGTGTAGAACATTACATCATTCATCAATTGAGTGGTGTTAATTTGAATGCTTCAGGAGTTGCTGAAGATAAAACGTCTTATGGTGCTCAATGGCATTATGTTTCACCGCAACAATTGAACAGAACAGTTAATGAAGTTTTGGTTGAAACGGAATTAAAAGCTGCTTTAATTCGTTTGAATCCTGAAATTGCTCTCAAGCCTGAGTTGGCAGAAGAAGTAATTTATAAGCTAAGAGCTATACTGTTGTCGGTTCATCAAATAGGTTTGGTAAAAGCTAATGAAGAATTCTTTAAATGGATGTGTGGTGAAAAAACCATGCCTTTTGGAGAAAACAACCGTCATGTTCCTATAAAGCTTATTGATTTTGATGACATTTTAAATAATACCTATTTTGTAACTAATCAATATCGTGTTCACAGCAGAGAAACTAAAATTCCAGATATAGTTTTATTGATTAATGGATTGCCGGTGGTTATTGGAGAAGCGAAAACGCCTATACGACCTTCTGTAAGTTGGTTGGATGGTGCGCACGAAATACATGACATTTATGAGAATGCGGTTCCTCAATTGTTTGTTCCAAATATTTTGTCTTTTGCTACAGAAGGAAAGACGTTTTATTTTGGAGGCATCAGAACACCATTGGAGTTTTGGGCTCCTTGGCGTTTAGAGAATGATGAAGATAGATTAGCTAAACAGTTAGGACTCGGTGAAATAGGAAAGGAGTTATCTGATTTATTGCATCCAAAACGACTATTAGATATCCTACAGAATTTTTCGCTGTTTACAACAAACAAAAAGAAACAACGCATTAAAGTATTGTGTCGTTTTCAGCAATATGAAGGCGCTAATAAAATAGTAGAACGTGTAAAAGAGGGTAAAATCAAGAAAGGACTGATTTGGCATTTTCAGGGTTCTGGTAAATCGTTATTAATGGTTTTTGCGGCTCAAAAGTTGCGTAGAATGCAAGAATTAAAGAGTCCAACCGTAATCGTATTAGTTGATCGTACTGATTTAGATACCCAAATTACAGGAACCTTTAATGCGGCTGATGTGGCTAATGTAGTCGCAACCGAAAGTATTTCAGAACTACAAACCTTACTTGAAAGAGATACGAGAAAGATCATTATCTCAATGATTCATAAGTTTAGAGATGCTAAACCCGATATGAATACTCGTGACAACATCATTGTTTTAGTAGATGAAGCACACAGAACTCAAGAAGGTGATTTGGGAAGACAAATGCGAGCTGCTTTGCCTAATGCTTTCTTGTTTGGTTTAACAGGAACACCCGTTAATAAAGCCGATAAAAATACGTTTTGGGCTTTTGGAGCTGCGGAAGATGAAGGCGGTTATATGTCACGTTATACGTTCCATGATTCTATTCGAGATGATGCTACGAAACCTCTACATTTTGAACCTCGATTAGTTGATGTTCATGTAGATAAAGAAACGATTGATAAAGCATTTAAAGAGTTTAAAGATGAGGCCGCATTAACCGATGAAGAAGCAGATGCTTTAAATAAAAAATCAGCTAAAATGGGTGCTTTCTTAAAATCGCCAGAACGCGTAGCTAAGATAGTAGAAGATATTGCCAAGCACTTCAATGAAAAAGTGGCGCCACATGGCTATAAAGCTATGATAGTAACACCCGACCGATATGCTTGTGTGCAATACAAAGAAGAATTAGATAAGTATTTTCCAACAGAAGCAAGTAAAGTAGTCATTTCTACTTCTGCTAATGATGATTTTGAATTCAAACAAAAATGGGGATTGAATAAAAGTCAGCAAGAGAAAGTTGTGGATGATTTTAATGACGCGAATTCTCCTTTAAAATTTATTATTGTTACAGCGAAACTTTTAACAGGCTTTGATGCTCCAATCTTGCAAACGTTGTATTTAGATAAATCCATTAAAGACCATACTTTATTACAAGCGATATGTAGAACGAACCGTTTATATCCAGGTAAGACATTTGGTAGAATTGTAGATTACTTTGGTGTGTTTGATGATGCGGCCAAGGCTCTAGAATTTGATGAAAAAAGTGTTAGTCAAATGATTACGAATCTTTCGGAATTGAAAGAGCAATTACCGGAAGCGATGGAAAAAGCCTTATCTCATTTTGTGGGAGTAGATAAAACCATTCAAGGATTTGAAGGATTAGAACTAGCCCAAAATGCTATTAATACTGATGATAAGAAAGATGCTTTTGCCAAGGATTATAAATACCTTTCTAAACTATGGGAATCGTTATCACCAGATAGAATTTTAGACCAGTATCAAGCAGAGTATCGTTGGTTATCTCAAGTATTTGAATCCGTTAGACCATCTTCTGACCATATTGGAAAATTACTTTGGTTTAGTTTGGGTGCACAAACTACCAAACTCATTCATGAAAATATTCATGTAGGCGAAGTACATCAATTGGATGAGTTTGTTTTAGACGCAGATGTTATAGAAAACATTTTCAATAATCCTGATCCTAACAATGCTAAAAAACTGGAGAAGATTTTAGTAAAGCGTTTTAAAAAGTATGCTGGGAATCCAAAGTTTAAAAAGTTAAGTGAATTGTTAGAAGCTTTGCGAGATAAAGCGGAACAAGGATTAATTACTTCAATAGAATTTGTTAAAGAACTTTGTAAGTTAGCCAAGGAAACTTTACAGGCAGAAAAAGAATTGGAAGCGGAACTACAAGAAAAATCACCACAAGCTGCATTAACTGAATTGTTTTTAGAATTAAAAACAGAACAAACGCCTGCTGTTGTAGAACGAATTGTAAATGATATTGATGCTATTGTGAGAAAAGTTCGTTTTCCAGGATGGCAAAAAACTGCTTCAGGTGAACGTGAAATTCAGAAATCTTTACGACAAGCATTATTGAAATACAAATTGCATAAAGAGCAAGTTTTGTTTGACAGGGCATATGAGTATATCAAAGAGTATTATTAATGAAACCCATTGAAGTTGAACGCAAACCCAGGAAATGCCATAAATGTGGTAAAACTACCGTTTTAAAAATTCTTTACGGAATGCCAACAGATGAAGCTTGGGAACTTTCAGAAAAAGGAAAGCTCATCATAGGAGTCTGTTGTTTATCAGAAGAAAGTCCAGAATGGGCATGTACACATTGTAAAATGGAATACAAAAAGTCTATTCAAAAATGAAACTTCGTTTTATTAAAACTTTAACCCATGAAAAACATTTTAAATATTATTGTCTTTTTAATTCCTAGCATTTTCTTTTCACAGAGTATTTCTAGTTCGCTTCATGTGAATGAGCCTTATAAAATCAATCAAAAGAAGGCGATTAAAAAAATAGAAACCAAGACTGTTTTTTACAACCGCCAAAATCAAGAAAAGATAAAAGAAATTAATTATCTCAATGAGCGATTTAGAACTGTTCAAATAGAGCGCTATAATGAAGATGGAGAAATTATTTTTAGTATGCAGAATGAATACCTTTCTGATACACTGAAAGTGAAAAGTACTACAGTGCGTAAAATTCCATTAATTGGCAATGAAATTGTTCATACGACTTATGAATATGATGCGCAAAATTTTTTGACTAAAATTGTAAAGCGCAGTCAGAATAACACGATTTTTGAAACGGTTCATTTACAGAATGATGATAGAGGAAATCCTATTTTATTGTATTTGAATAATGGCGAGTTGGGTTATGAAAAAGCCAGCTATGACTATGTAAACAATACTTATTCTACCTATTATTATAGAGCAAATGATGAGTTGATTACTTCTGATTTATCCAATCCTCTAGATTTTAATCTGCCTATAAAGGGTTATAGGTATAATGAGTTTGGCGATATGTTAGAAACGCCGCTCTATCTTATGGAATATCAATATGATGACTTTGGAAATTGGACTCGTGAAAAAAGGTATCAAAAGGTGGGGAATCAAAAAATTCTAAAAGCAGAGGTTTCAAGGAAAATTAAATATCAGTAGGGAAGTTGGCGCCTTCTGCCTTCTGCCTTCGGCAGGCTCTATCACCATTGGTGAAAAATTATTATGTTGATTTTAAAAATATTTTAGATTCCTACGGAATGACAAAGAAAGTGAAAAGGTAATGCCTGAACAAAATCGAAGCCAGAGCATTAACATTTTTTTTATCAAATCCTTGAAAATCTGCTATTTCTTTTGTAAATTTATAGTATTCAATATAAACAAAGGTAAATAGGACTTAATTCCTTAATGACATGAATTGTTTTAGAAACTATATCTTTCTCATTGGGTTATTCTTGATGTTTCAGTGCAATAAAAGTGCTGGAGCAGAGGAGGTGCATTATGATACGATTAAACAGCAACAGAAAGCTGATACCCTAAAAAAAGATACAGTCGTAAAAAAAATGATTCAATATCATGCGTATGTCATTAAAAATAAAAATGCAGATTTTAAAACCTTAGACAAAAAGTATTCTAAAGAAGAACAACACACTATTTTATCCATCAATAGACTGGATTATAAAAACAGATGGAGAGCAGATACTTTAGCTGTTCCAGACGTCATGGAACGAGATTTTAAGGTGTACAGTCCGTTTCCTGCATCGGTTTCTGCTGCTAAAAACATTCAGAAATTAGCGATATTCAGTTATAGCATTCACGCCTATGCATTGTATGAACATGGGAACCTCATCAAGTGGGGACCTACCAGTATGGGCAAAAAAGCAACGCCTACCAAAATGGGACTCACCTTTACCAATTGGAAGAAGGAAATCGCCATCAGTACCGTTAATTCTGATTGGAAGTTGAGATGGAACTTTAACCTGTATAATTATTTGGGCATCGGTTGGCATCAGTATGATTTGCCGGGGCATCATGCTTCACATTCTTGCGTGCGTTTATTAGAGGAAGATGCCTACTTTATGTACACTTGGGCAGATGAATGGATTCTGAACAAAAAAGGGACTATAGCTTTGGCTAAAGGTACACCTGTGATTATTTTTGGACCACCAGTATTTAATAAAAAACCTTGGTTGCAACTCATCAAATCTCCTCATGCCAATGATTATACAGAGGCTCAAATCAATCACGAGATTCAACCGTTCTTACCAGAAATTTTGAAACAACAAAACATTAAAAGGCAATATCTAGAACACGTTCCATAGTCATTTGCTTTTTCAATGTTAAGCATTTAAAGCATTTCATGTAGCATCAGAAAAGTGTAGTAAGTGGTAGAAATCGGGATGATAAAAATCTTCTTTTACAAATTATCTTTTTGAGACAATAATTTTTTATCTTTATCATCCTAATTGTAGACTATGGCAAAACTGAACGCACTATTCTTTACGTTTTTCTCTCTGTTTTTACTGGCTCAATCTTCTGATGTTGATGTGGCTAAAGGTTTGGTGCAGAGAATTGCTCCTGCTTATGCCGAAAAAATAGTTTTTCATCAAGTAAAAAGTAAGACTTCCCCAGATTATTACGAGCTGGAATTCAAGAAAGGAAAACTGCATATTTCTGCCAATAATGCCAATGCAATGGCAGTAGGTTTTAATGAATACCTCAAAACGTATGGTCATGTTTCCGTGTCTTGGTATGCAGATAATGTGGTGAAAGTTCCAGCAAAAATGCCTGTTTTTAAAGGAAAAATACGCAATGAGGCAAGAGTTCCACATCGTTTTTTCTTGAATTACTGTACTTTCGGGTATACCATGCCTTGGTGGAAATGGCACGATTGGGAGTGTTTTATCGATTGGATGGCGCTTAATGGAGTGAATCTTCCTTTGGCAATTACAGGGCAAGAAAAAATTTGGCTCAACGTATGGAAACAATTTGGTTTAAGCGATGAAGAAATCAGAAGTTTCTTTACAGGGCCTGCATATTTGCCATGGCACAGAATGGCGAATATCGACCATTGGGAAGGTCCTCTACCGATGTCTTGGATTGATGGTCAAGCCGAATTGCAAAAGAAAATTTTAGCAAGAGCGAGAGCTTTTAATATGAAACCTGTGCTTCCTGCTTTTGCGGGGCATGTTCCTAAAGCATTGTTAAAAAAATATCCTCATGCTAAAATCACTTCCCTCGGAGAGTGGGGCAATTTCAGTGAAGAATATCAAAGTTATTTTTTAGATTCTTTTGATCCTTTATTTCTACAGATTCAAGAAGCCTTTCTGAAAGAAGAAACCAAGGAATTTGGCACCGACCACATTTACGGCATAGACCCTTTTAATGAAGTTACCCCTCCAAGTTGGGAACCTGAATATTTGGCTAAAGTTTCTCAACATATCTATGAATCTCTCACTCATGTAGACCCGAAAGCGAAATGGTTGCAAATGGGTTGGATTTTCTATTACATGCAAAATAAATGGACGAATGATCGCATTAAAGCTTATTTGCAAGCCGTTCCACAAGATCAATTGATGATGCTGGATTATTTCTGTGACCATACCGAAGTTTGGAAACGCACCGATTCTTTTTTCGGTCAGCCTTACATTTGGTCTTACCTAGGGAATTTCGGAGGAAATACCACTTTGCATGGAAATCTAAAAGATGCAGATGAAAAAATAGAACATGTATTGCAGAATGGAGGCAAAAATCTATGGGGAATTGGCGCAACATTAGAAGGCTTTGGAGATAATCCGGTGATGTATGAATTTATCTTGGATAAAGTTTGGAAAAAAGGTCATCGCATGAAAGATTTTGTAAAAACCTATGCCAAAAGCAGAGTAGGCAAAGAAAATGCCGATGCTGAAAAAGCTTGGGAAATCCTTTCGGAGAAAATATATGTCCAAAATTCTGATGTAGGAAAAGGTGATTTAACGCACTCTAAACCTGTCTTTGAAAAAGCTCATAATTGGACGGTAAATCCAGAGATTGCTTATTATAACCGAGACCTTGCTGCCGCTTGGAAGCATTTGATTGCCGTAGAAGCCAATACTGATGAATACAGAGATGATTTGACTGCAGTTGGGAAACAGGTTTTGGGCAATTACTTTTATCAAGTCAGAGACCAATTTACGCAAGCTTATCGCCAACAAGACGTTGCTAAAATGAAAAAAACAGGAGCCGAAATGCTTCAAATTATTCATGACATTGATGAACTTCTCGCTTCTAATCCTAATTATTTAGTCGGAAAATGGATTGCCGATGCAAGAGCCATGACCGATATAGAAAAAGAAAAAGCCTACTATGAAAGAGATGCCCGTAAAATCATCAGCGTTTGGGGAGAAAAAGGTAGAGATCTTAATGATTACGCCAATCGTTCTATCGCTGGACTCATGAAAGATTATTATGGTAGTCGCTGGAAAATATTTATAGATGAGGCGATTCTTGCTGTAGAACAGGGCAGAAATGCAGATGAGAAATTGATTTTAGAAAGAGTGAATCAGTTTTCTTGGGATTGGTCAGAAGCTCAGAACCCTTATCCATCAACTCCAAAGGGAAATACGCTGGAGATTTCTAAGAGATTGTGGGAGAAGTATCGTTTAGAATTAGATAATTAGGTAATTTGATAATGAGATAATGGTGAGGTTGTAAAGTTGTTAAGTCGTGAAGTTGTGAAATTGTAAAGTCGTAGAGTTGTGAAGTTGTGAAGTTGTAATAATGGAAAAAATAACACATTATTCATTTGAATATAAAATATCTAATACCAATTACCTCAAACCAAATATGAAATATGAAATATGAAATATGAAATATGAAATATGAAATATGAAATGTGAAATGTGAAATATGAAGTATGAAGTATGAGATATGAAATACTAAAAACTCAATACCAATTACCAATTACCAATTACCAATTACAAATTACTAATCACCAATCACCAAAAATACCTAAAACCTATATAAAAAAATAAAATTATGCAGTTGAGTAATCGTTCTTTAGCCTTAGATGTCTTCCGTGGGATGACGGTGTGTTTTATGATTATCGTGAATACTTCAGGGAACTGGGGAACTACTTTTGCGCCATTGCTTCATGCACAGTGGAATGGTTTTACGCCTACAGATTTGGTTTTCCCTGCCTTTCTTTTTGCCGTAGGAAACTCTATGAGTTTTGTGATGGATAAATGGAAAAAAATGTCTCAACAGCAAGTCTTGACGAAGATTTTCAAAAGAACATTTATTATCTTTTTATTGGGGTATCTCATGTATTGGTTTCCTTTTTATAATGTAGATGCAGACTTTAATATCAAAAGTTTTCCTTTTGTAGAGACTAGATTTTTAGGCGTATTGCAGAGAATTGCACTATGCTATGGTTTGGCTTCTTTGGTTTTGTACTATTTCAAACCTAAGTTTTCTTTGTATCTCAGCGCCATTATTTTGTTGGGATATTGGCTCATTTTCATTGGATATGGACCTTATGACATGCAACACAATCCTGTTCTGGACTTAGATTTACAATTGTTTGGCGAAAGTCATCTCTATCATGGCGAAGGTTTTGCCTTTGACCCAGAAGGATTTTTGAGCACTTTCCCAGGTTTGGTAAATGTATTTGCAGGTTATTTCGCGGGTAAATTTATTCAAGAAAAAGGCAGAAGTTATGAATGCATTGCCAAATTGCTTTTGGTTGGGTTTATATTGATGGCTGCTGGTTTTCTATGGAATTATGGATTCGCTATAAACAAAAAACTATGGACGAGTTCATACGTATTGCTTACCATCGGTTTGTCGGTTTCTATTTTGGCTTTAATAGTTTATTACACCGATTTTCTTCATCAGAAAAAAGGCGTTTATTTCTTTGAAGTCTTTGGTAAAAATACCTTGGCTATTTATTTGCTTTCTGAACTCATCGTTCCGCTCATGTGGAGAATTCCTATAGCAGGACAGGCTTCATACACTTGGATTTATGAGAACTTATTTACACCATTTGGAGCTTATTTCGGGGCGTTTTTATTCTCTTTTGTGTACATGCTTTTGTGCTGGAGTGTAGGTTATATTCTAGACCAAAAGAAAATTTATATTAAGATTTAATCCGTCATCTTTACACATCAATAGAAGCTTTATTGGCTTTTTTTGAAAGCATTTTAAGTTTTACTACCTTTGCAGCATGAATCAAGACACTATTTGTGCACTCGCTACTGCCAATGGAATTGGAGCGATAGGAATTATAAGAGTTTCTGGAGAACAAGCCATAGAAATCTGTGAAAAATGCTTTGACGGAAAAGCACTTACCCAACAGAAATCTCATACGGTACATTATGGTTTCATTAAAGATGGAGATGAAGTCATCGATGAAGTAATGGTTTCTATATTTTTGGCTCCCAAATCTTTCACTACCGAAAATTCTGTGGAAATTTCTTTCCATGGTTCTCCGCATATTGGCAAAAGAATATTAGAAGTCTTGATTAAAAATGGAGCTAGAATGGCAAAAGCAGGTGAGTTTACCATGCGTGCTTTTATGAACGGTAGAATAGACCTCAGTCAAGCCGAATCTATTGCCGACCTTATTGCTTCGGAGAATGAAGCTTCCAGAAAAGTAGCTCTTCAACAGCTGAAAGGTGGAATTTCTCAGGAGATTTCTGTTTTGAGAAATGACTTGCTCAATTTTGTTTCACTCATTGAATTAGAATTAGATTTTGCGGAAGAAGATGTAGAATTTGCAGACAGAAGTGCATTGGTACAGTTGCTTCAAAAAATAGAAACCAAACTGAAATCTTTGATTGACAGTTTCCAATACGGAAACGCCATTAAAAGTGGAGTTGCAGTAGCCATCATCGGAAAACCAAATGCTGGAAAATCTACTTTGCTGAATGCCCTTTTAAAAGAAGAAAGAGCCATCGTTTCTGATATTGCTGGAACTACGCGTGATACAATAGAAGAGGTTTTGCACATCAAAGGAAATGCTTTTCGACTCATTGATACCGCAGGTTTGCGTGAAACGGAAGATGCTATAGAAGCGATAGGCGTGGTAAAAGCCAAAGAAAAAGTGGCTCAAGCTGATGTTTTAGTATATCTGATTGATGTTGCGACTACCGATTTAAAAGACGACCTTGCGATGCTACAGGAATTGGCAAGAGAAGATTTGAAAATCATTATTTGTCTTACTAAAATTGATGAAGTAGAACAGGCCGAGCAAAAAGCAAAAGCGATTGCCAAAACCCTTCAATCTGATATTCCTTCACATGAGTTGTTACAAATTTCGGCAAAGGAAAATATTCATCTTCAGGATTTAAAAGATGAACTTTCTACCTATGTAGAACACCTAAAATCTGAAAGCAACGTGGTGATTACGAACCAAAGACACTACGAATCTCTTCAAAAATCTATTGACGCCGTTTATAAAGTAAAAGAAGCCATTACCCATCAAATTTCTACTGAATTATTAGCGTACGAGCTTAGAAATGCTCTGGAACATTTAGGCGAAATCTCTGGCGAATTTACCAATGATGAAGTATTGGGGAATATTTTTTCTAAGTTTTGTATCGGGAAGTAAGTTATATAGTTATGAGGTGATGATGTTATGAAGTGATGGAGTGAAAATTTACTTGTTTTGATTTAGTAGAATTAATTACTATGGATTTTAAATCTGCAAAATCTGCAACTGAAAGATTAAAAGACTCTTTTTATCTCTTTTTGCAAATTTTTTTTCTTGAAAAAGAAGGTTATTTGTCCTTTTTATCAGTATAGAAAGACTAAAATTATTGTAAAATTCCGAATTTAACAAATCTATAAATGTCTGGAAATTAGAAAAATAAGCGTAAAAACTTTTTACATTAACAAAGTATAAATAAAAAAAAACTCTAAAAAATTATATTTGCCGCATAATTTTAGATTATTATGTTAAATTCTTGTGTAATTTGTTTACTGAAAAAAATACTTGTTTTCGTTTTCCTGACCTTTTCAACGCTTTCTTTAGAAATACATTTTATGAATTTTAGAGAATCAAACATCTTAACTAGTTTGAGCATCGATAGAAACGATTTTATTAATTTTATTAGTTTACAATCTATAGGAAACAGCTATATTTCCCCAGAAAATTTAAATATTTTAATTCCGCATCAATTTAACCTCATCACAAATTCTCCTTTATTATTTAAATCAGTACAAGAACAATCTTATGTTTACGAGAGAACGATGAGTAATCTAGAGCAAAGATTGAGTCATAAATTTAATAGCATAGAAAATAGCTCAAGAAGAAATAACATTTACTTAAATATTCTCTTATACTTTTTTATCTATTATTTTTATTGGAATTTCATCCAAAAAATTAAAAAGTCATATACCAGAAGATCTTTAATTCCAATAACCCAAAATATTATCAAGAAAAAAGAAAAATTAGCTTTCCATGACAATACACATATTGAATATATTAATGAAACTACAGAAAAAATAATATTGAGCAGATTATCCAAGTTTGAAGACCAGTACGCCTATCTTCATAAAAGTACTACATTGGGTAAGTTGGCAACAGAATTAAATACCAATGTAAAATATTTATCAATTGTTATTAAGAAACATAAAGCAGAAAATTTCAATCATTATATTAATGAGTTAAGAATTAAATATATTATAGAAAAATTACCTCATAATGAAGATTTTTTAAAATATAAAATAAGTTACCTCTCAGATTTGTGTGGCTATTCTTCACCAGCTGCATTTACTAAGTCTTTTATTGAGATTACAGGACAGACTCCTTCTGAATTCATAAAATCGCTTAATAAATAAATCACTTAAAATTTATTATAATTCTGAAAAATTACATTCTTATTCAGAATTTTACTTTTACTTCCGTTGGATTGTGTTTTTTTTTATTCACTAAATTTATAGTAATAATAAGATTAAATACATTGATAAAGTAGAGTTTATTCTATTGATTTGAAATTTAATCTTTAATCTAATCTATTAAGTAAAAATGATGGGTAAAAATTATGGTTATAGAGAATAGACGTTCTTTAATTTTAGATTTATTTTATAATTTTTTTTTTACCCAAGCTCCCTAACATCAAATTCTGGTTTTTTTTATCATTTGTGTTTTTAGGATGCAATGGGGAGTATTATCTACAGCCCAATAGGAGTAAGTCATAACAACAAGAATAGTAAAATTTATAATTGAGAAAACAACTTTAATTAAAACTAAATCTTACTCTAAAAACCTCTTCGTTTATTATTTATAATGATAGCTTAGAGGTGGGCTTTTTAATTTTTTTAATAAATGGATATTTAAATTTAGACTAATAATTTCTTATAATGTTTTCTGGTAAAATTTTTTCAGATCCTTTCATGAATGACAATATAGATTCAAGTAATTCTATAATCTACAATGCATCGGAAGATTTTTATGTTGCTTTATATTTTCTTATTATTTCTATCATATTTTTAATCATTATGATCATTTTCTTAAAGAGAGAAAGAAACAGATAATTATTAAAATTTAATAAAATAAATGTTTAATAAAATAGAGTAGAAGTTCAATATTAGACTATTTTTAATTTTTTATTAAACTCTTTAGTCTCTCTCCCTATGAAAGAAATATAATTTTTCATCATTTGTGTTTGTGTTTTTAGGGGGAGGACATTTTTAGATTAAGGTTTTTTTATATGATATCCTACTGTTATTTACGAACTTTTAAACTTCATATTTGACTTTAGACTTTTTTAATTCACAATCGTAAATAACAATTACTTCTCCAGTTCTTATTTTTAAGGCTGGAGAGTAATAGGAGTATATCAAAATAGATCATGTTACCCTATAAAAACATTGGTCTGAAAATTTACATAAATTAAAATAATAACCGTTATATCTATCAAAGTCTTTGTAAAACAACATAATATTTATCATTCTTTAAAAAATAAATGTAAAAAATAGATTTTTTTACACATTTAAAAGTTAAATTTGATAGAGAATTTCAAAATATTATGGTAAGCTATTATTTTTTAGAGGTATTAAAAAAAATGATTATTTTATTCATTTTACCTCTCCATCATAGTAATATTGACCACCCATTTATTGATTCAAAAATCCATCAAAATTCTTACGTAAATTTTATTTCCTTCCAAACTTCACCAGATTCTACTGCTGCAAACAAAGATTATCAAATTGATGCAGAAGATTTAAAAAGTCATATTAGAAAGATAGAGTTTTACTCTAGAAAAAATAATGTATTTCTGAGTATATTTATTTATTTGATTGTATATTATCTACATTTCAATTTTTTAGCAAAGAACAGAAGGTCTCAAAAAGACAGACCTAGAAGCAGTTTAGAAGAATCTATCTTAGATAAAAAAGAAGCTTCAACTCACCAAAATATAAATGCAGAAACCATCAATGAATTTACAGAGAAAATTATCTTAGAAGGTTTAAAAAAATTTGAAAACAAGTATTCTTTTCTCCAAAAAAGCATTACCCTAGGTAAACTGGCTACAGAACTCAATACCAATGTGAGGTATTTATCTATTGTCATCAAAAAACATAAGGCAGAAAACTTTAATCAATACCTTAATGGCTTGAGAATTCAATATATTGTAGATAAGCTCAAATATGATGAGGAATTCTCTAAATACAAAATAAGTTATCTCTCTGATTTATGTGGGTATTCTTCTCCTGCAGCTTTTACCCGGTATTTTTTTGAAATCATGAGACAAACGCCATCAGAATATATTAAAGATATTTCACATGATTAGAATGTAAAAAAAAGTTAAAATGTTATAACGTGAGTTTAGTTCTAAAAAATTATATTTGCCACATAATAATAGATTATGTTAAATAATTATCTATATCATTCTATTTTAAAAAAGATTATTTTTCTAATCTTCCCTTTTTTTATGAGTGAAAATTATAGTTCTTGGAATACTTACTTTCATAATAATAACTTTCATCATTTCAGTAAAGAAGTTCGTCATCATTTTTTGCTTGATTCAGAAAACAACCTTTATACAAAATCTAAGTATTTACCTGTTCTTCCAGTTAGGATAGTAGGAAGAAAAATATCATTATTTAGTTCTCCTAAAACCTTCACAAAAACTGCTCAAAAAGTCAGTATATCTGAGGAATATGATTATGAAAGGGACTTTAAAAGAATAGAAACCAATATCAAAAGGAATAGTATTTATTTAAATATTATTATCTACGTTTTCGTTTATTATTTATATTGGGGAATTTTTAAAAAATTAAAGAGAAATAGAAATCCTCGTTTATTATCAGAATACAGCCAGATTATTGTAGAAAAAAAAGAACAAGCTATCTCTAAGACTTTGGCTAATGATACCATTAATGATACTACAGAAAAATATATTTTAGATGGTTTAGAAAATTTAGAAAGTAACCTTATTTTTCTACAAAAGAATATTACTCTTGGCAAAATAGCCACTGAACTCAATACAAATGTGAAGTATCTTTCTATTATCATCAAAAAAAATAAAGCCGAAAATTTTAGCAATTATATCAATCAGTTAAGGATTAATTATATTGTAGAAAAATTGTCAACTCAAGATGAATTTTCTAAATACAAAATCAGTCATCTTTCTGACTTATGTGGCTATTCTTCTCCCGCTTCATTTACCAAATCATTTTTTGAAATTATGAAGCAAACGCCTTCAGATTATATCAAAAGTCTCAATAAATAAGGAAAATTACTAAAATTTTTCACTACAATTCCGAAAAACAAATGCCGATTTCAGAATTCTACTAAACCTTTATTTTTAAATCGTACTTTCTTGTCCTAAATTCGTTCTCAGATAGTTCGAAAGTTATCAACTTTAAAACTATTCCAAACATTTTTAGAAAAAAAATAATTTTTTAAAAATATTAGGTAAGAATAATTATTTAGAGCAGATGTTCTTTAAAAAGAATTTAGTAATAATTCACTTTTTACCTATACTCCCAACATTAATTTTTTTTCATCGTTTGTGTTTGTTTAATTTAGGGAGACCAACCAAATAGCCCAGTAGAGTAAGCATTAATAATTAGAGTAATATACCTTCATTTGTATAGAGCGATTTTTAATAAAACGGACCCAATCTTATTCTACAGCCTCTCATTGTTAAATTATTTTCATTTGTGTTTTTAGCCTTAGAGGCAGGGCTTTTTTTTTAAAATTCTAAGGAAAAATCAAATTGTATTTTTTCATTCTTTATATTCTTTTTATCATCCTTTTTTACTCAACTTCTAAAGTTCCATTTGTATTTTTATATCCATTAACACCATTTTTCGGTCTTTCACGATTATAAAAATCACTCATGCATCAAACAGAAGCCATATTTTTATGGGCTGAAACTTTATCTCAACAAAGCACAAATATCAACCTTATTTATTTTTATTAACTGATAATCAAACAGTTGATGGAATTTTTTGTTTTGTATAGCAAATGTATATATAGCTAAACTTTAACTATATCTTACTTAAAGTTTAATTTTATCTGAAGAAAAATTGAAGAATATTTTCAATTCAGATTATAGGTAAAATAAGCTATTTACTATGAAAAAAATTGCATTAGTTTTTATTTGTTTGATGATTCAATTATTGTATTCTCAAAGTGCGAATGTAAAAATTGAAAATCAAGCGGATGGACAAAAACTTTTAGTTGACGGAAAACCATTGATGATTAATGGTATGAATTGGGATTATTATCCTATTGGAACCAACTATAACTATTCGCTGTGGAATCAAAAAGATGATTTCATTAAAACAGCTCTCGACAGTCAAATGTCACTTCTCAAAAACATGGGTGTAAATGCCATCAGAGTTTACACTGGCATTCCAGCCAAATGGATTACCTACATTTATGAAAATTACGGAATCTATACGATGCTTAATCATTCTTTTGGCAGATATGGACTTACCGTAAATGGAACTTGGATTCCGAATACAGATTACGCCAATCCCGCTACCAGAGCGTTACTCCTCAAAGAAGTAAAACAACTTACTCAACAATACAAAAACACACCAGGATTACTTTTTTATCTTTTAGGAAATGAGAATAATTATGGTTTGTTTTGGGATGGTGCAGAAACAGAAAATATTCCTGTAGCCGAAAGAAAATCTACACATAGAGCAGAAGTAATGGATTGTATCAAGAATTTCCAAGTTCTGCATATTACGCATTGAAACAAGCTCATTGATTTAATCCTTATGACAGCTCATCATTGGTAAATTCTAACACCGTTAAAAATCATTTTAACCAAATAAATATTGCAGATGCGCAACTTAGAGCTTGAGGCGACCAAGCTGCCCTAAAAGCAGAAAGCAGTGATAAGCTGAAAATAAGTAATTTAAGAGCAGATTTTAATACATATAACATAGGTGGTAATCTTATCACCACTCCAAAAGATAAGACAGATGGTTATAATTCTTACCCATTATAATCTCTAAAAATCTCAAGATTTAGATTAAGAATTCCGCATATAATTTTTACTTTATGTATGATTTTTATTTTTAGCTTTTATA
>CAZHCK010000057.1:0-16091 GCA_964530915.1 uncultured Cloacibacterium sp.
GAACTATTCTCTATCAATGTCTGTAAAATCTTAATTTAAAATAAATTTCAAAGATGAAAATCAATATAAAAAAACAATCAGGGATTTATACACTTACTTCGGAACAGATTCTTCCTATTTCTTTAGAAAAAGCTTGGGAATTCTTTACCCATCCCAATAATTTAGACAGAATCACGCCGAAAGAAATGCAATTCGAAATCACCAATAATCCGCCAGATAAAACATATCTTGGTCAAATTATTACCTATAAAATTGGAATTTTGCCAATGGTGAAGAGCAATTGGATTACAGAAATTACGCATTTCGAAGACCAAAAGTTTTTCGTAGATGAGCAGCGTTTTGGACCTTATGCAATGTGGCATCACGAACACCATTTCGAAGCTACAGAAGATGGAAAAGTAAAAATGACGGATATCGTAAATTTCAAACATCCTTTTGGAGTTTTCGGAGATTTATTGGCTGGTTTTTATGTAAAAAATAAAGTGAAATTCATTTTCGAAAGTCGTTTTAAAATTTTAGAAGAAATCTTTAAATCATGAAAATTTTTCTTACAGGAGCCACAGGTTATATCGGGAAAAGACTTCTCATTCAGTTGTTAGAAGAAGGTCATGATGTGGTGTGTTCTGTAAGAGACCAAAAAAGATTAAGCCTTAAATTATATCAAAATCATCTTGAAAAAATTCAAATTATAGAAAATGATTTTCTAGATGAAACTTCTTTACAAAATATTCCTCACGATATAGATTTTGCCTATTATCTGGTGCATTCTATGTCTTCTGGTAGTGGAAATTTTTCAGAAAAAGAGAGAATTTCTGCGGAAAATTTCAGAAAAGCATTAGAAAAAACTTCAGTAAAGCAAGTCGTTTTCCTCACAGGAATTATAAATGAGGAAAAACTTTCAGAACATCTTCAGTCTAGAAAAAATGTAGAACAAGCGCTTAAAAGTGAGAAGTATGCTTTAACTTGTCTAAGAGCTGGAATTATTGTAGGTTCCGGAAGTGCTTCTTTTGAAATTATCAGAGATTTGGTAGAAAAACTGCCAATCATGGTTGCTCCAAAATGGCTGAAAACAAAATGTCAACCGATTGCAATCAGAAATGTGATTCAGTTTTTGACAAAAGTTATTGGTGTAGAGAAAACTTACAATCAAAATTACGATATCGCAAGTCAAGATGTTCTTACTTACAAAGAAATGTTGTTGCAATATGCCGAAGTTCGAGGTTTGAAACGTTGGATTTTCACTGTTCCGGTGATGACGCCTAAATTGTCTTCGTATTGGTTATACTTTATTACTTCTACCACCTATTCTTTAGCGGTAAACTTGGTAGACAGCATGAAAATAGATGTCATTGCAAGACAAAATTCTTTGGCTTCGGACTTAGGAATTCATTTATTTTCATACAAAGAAGCAATTAACATGGCTTTTGACAAAATCAAGCAAAATGACGTTTTGAGCAGTTGGTATGATTCTTTTACCAATCAGTTTCACAAGCGAAATGTTTGGCAATATTTAGAAGTTCCAGAGAAAGGTTGTTTTACTGATTTCAGAATTATGAAAGTAGACAATGAGGAATTGGCGTTGGAAAGAGTTTTTAGTATTGGTGGGAAAACAGGTTGGTATTATGCCAATTTTCTATGGAAAATAAGAGGTTTTTTAGATAAATTAATCGGTGGAGTAGGATTAAGAAGAGGAAGAAGAAACCAAAACGAATTAGAAGCAGGAGATTCTGTAGATTTTTGGCGCGTTTTATATGCCAATAAAGAAGAAAAACGCCTTTTACTCTTCGCCGAAATGAAAGTTCCTGGTGAAGCTTGGCTAGAATTCTATATTAAAAATGGAGAGTTATACCAAGAAGCAACTTTCCGACCATTGGGTTTATCGGGAAGATTGTATTGGTATTCAGTTTTACCATTCCACGGCTTAATTTTCAATGGAATGTTGAGAAAATTAGCAGGAAAATAATTATTCTACCGCTACAGAATCATCACCACGACTATCGGCAACAGCAGTAGCATTACCATTTTCATCAATAACAATCATTTCTGTTCTACCAATTCCGCCACGTTTTTCAAACTTGTAATTTTTTTGTTCTAAAATTTTCAAAGTACTTTCTGGGAAATTTTTCTCTACAAAAACCATTTCTGGCAACCACTGATGATGAAATTTTGCAGAATTCACCGCTGAACTTGGTGTCATTTTAAAATCAATCACATTCACGATACTTTGATATACAGAAGTAGGAATAGTGGTTCCACCCGGAGTTCCCACCACGATGTAAGGTTTTCCGTTTTTTAGAACAATGGTTGGCGTCATTGAAGAAAGCATTCTTTTGTTGGGTTCAATTTTATTGGCTTCGCCACCAACTGCGCCAAACATATTCGGAACGCCCGGTTTTACAGAAAAGTCATCCATTTCATTATTCAAGAAATAACCGCCACCTTTTACCACGACTTTGCTTCCGTATAAACCGTTTAAAGTGGTCGTAACAGCAACTGCATTTCCAAATTTATCAAAAATCGAAATATGCGTTGTTTCGGTAGATTCTTGAGGCTGAGCAATAATTTTCCCCACTTCTGTACTTGGAGTAGCTTTTTCAAAACTAAAATTTTTCCAACGATTTTTTAAATATTTTTCAGAAATAAGCATTTGGGTTTTGTCTTCTATAAAATCAGGGTCTCCCATATATTCTGCACGGTCTGCAAAAGCTCTTCGTTCTGATTCTACCATTACTTGAACTGCTTCTGGAGAATTCTGTCGAAACTTTTCTAAATTTTCAAAACTGCTCATTTTAAGCATTTGAGCCAAAAGTATTCCACCACTCGAAGGAAGTGGCATAGAAATGATTTCGTGATTTTTATAGTCGAATTGTAATGCTTTTCTTTCTTTGGTTTTATAATTTTTCAAATCTTCAAGGGTAATGATTCCATTTCCTCGCTTCATTTCGGCAACTAAGAGTTGAGCGTTTTTTCCTTCGTAGAAAGCCTTTTCACCTTGTTTCTGAATCAATTTTAAGGTTTGAGCCAATTCTTTTTGAACTAAAATATCGCCTTTTTTCCAAGGACTATCTTTAGTAAATGCTGTTGGATGTGAATTGTGTTTTAGAAAATCTTCTTTGGTTTCATTGAGTAAATTCGCTTCCCTTTCTGTAATTGCAAAGCCTTTTTGTGCTAAATCAATAGCAGGTTGTATCAAAACAGCCATGGGTAATTTCCCGAATTTTTGATGCGTGTAAAACATTCCAGAAACCGAACCGGGAACACCAACTGCTAATCTTCCGTTTTGTGATAAATCAGTATTGGCTCTTCCTTTTTCGTCAAGATACATATCTCTAGATGCGTTTTTTGGAGCAGTTTCTCTATAATCCAATGCGATTTTTTCGCCTTCTTTGGTATAACCTACTAAAAATCCGCCACCTCCAATATTTCCAGCTTGTGGATAAACAACTGCCAAAGCAAATTGCGTAGCAATCGCAGCGTCAAAGGCATTTCCACCTAATTTTAGAATTTGAGCACCTGCTTCACTTGCCAATGGATGCGCAGAAACGACCATTCCTTTTTCTTTGGCTTGAATTTCTTTAACAATTTTGATTTCAGTGAATTGAGCAGAAACTGTTTGTGTCAAAAATAGTAGAAAGAAAAGGAGATTTTTCATGTTTTTATTATTTTAGATAAATTTCATCTCTGATATAGCTGTTATTGAGCCAAAAGCAATGTTTTGTGTATTCATTTTCTTTTGTCAATTTATCTTTTTTGGGTAACGGATATGTGTCATTAGCATTTGTTGCATGAGGACGAACGTGAGAAATTGAACTGAATTTTTTGCTAGGAAAGTTCGTGAAACGAACGTCCTTACCATTTTTATCTGTTCTAATTTCTTTCACAATTTCGCCTTTTGTAACAATTTCTTGTGTTTTCGTCCAAACTTTTTCAACTTCTAGTAAATCTGAATAAGGCATATTCCAAAATTTCACTTTTCGTAAAACCAATTTATCTCCTTGAAATTGAAAGAATACGAAAAGGAATTTATGTTCTAAAATGTCTTTAAAATCAGAGTTTTCCCAATCTTCGTTTACGATTTCTTCGTATTTGAAAGTCGGAAACGACATATCTTCTTTAGGTAAATTATTTTCTTTTAGTCGAACAGTTTTTACTTGAATTTCTGCTTTTTCAAATTCTTTAATTTCTTTGTCTATAAAAGTATTAAAAACTAATTTCTTTAGTTACAAATATATTGAAATTATGATTTTAAATCCATCTGTTTTGACAATTTTAATGATACATATTGTCGGTTGATCAAAACATACAATGTGTATAGTTTTACATTGTGATAAATGAACATCTAATTAGCGAATTTGGTCAGAGAATTAAACAACTCAGAAATCAAAAGAATATAAGTCAAGAAAAATTATCTTTTTCTACTGGCTTCCATAGAACATATATTGGAATGATAGAACGTGGTGAACGAAATATTTCACTTACGAATATGGCTGTTTTTGCAAAGGTTTTTGAAATGTCAATTTCTGAATTATTAGATTTTTCATCAATAAATCCAAAGCATTCTTATAAAAATTACGAAGTAAAAATTGAGGAATAATGTCAAGAAAACATTCATTTGTATTGACATTATCAAACAATGTCACAGAAAAAGAAGGTGTAAATTTTTTAATTGAAAACTATACTGGTTTCTTCAAAATTGATTTAGCAACTAAAAAACAATTACTCGATATGCTTAATATTGAGCATCGATTTTTACAATCTTTTGATTTGGTATATATTCCTGATTTGGTTGGTATCGAAATTAATACGGAATTTTTACAAACCTATTTAGAAGATATTATTTTAGTAGAATTAAAAACTACAAAAAAATATTTACCAGAAAATCCAAAAGGTTTTTTCTTTGGGGCAACAGAAAACGAATTTAATTTTGGAAAAATTTTAGGTTCAAAATTTAGATTTTGCTTTGTAAGTTTAAATGAAAAAGGGTCATCTTATTCATTACAAACACTTGAAGAGCTTGAAGCAAGAATAAAAAACAGAAGAATTCAATACCAAATTAACTTATAATTTGATTATTACTTTGTTGTAATTTATTTGTTCGATATGAAAAATAATATCTTCATAATCTTTTTTACTACAACTGGTATTTTCTAATTTTTGAGCTAAACTTTTTACATTATTATAAGATTGATATATTTCTATTTCATCTTCCTCATCAATATTGTTGGGATTGTAAATCATTTCTTCAGGGTTAAAAGTTTCTGCCCATTCATATAATTCGGAAACAATTAAATTTCTATTGTTGTTTATTTTATTTATAATATTCATATTTAACTAAGGTTTGCGTTAAGGATTGCATTGAAAATCCTTATGTTTTTGTTTAAAAAAGAGATTGTAACGAAATGACCAACATTTAGGTAACGTCCATATTATCTATATTTTCAAAGAACAAATATTTTGGTTTGTTTTCTTTTTCACTCAAAATTTTGTGAATTGACCACCACAAAACGCCTTTTTTCCCAATTAAACCTTTCGAGTTTTTCAGTGTTGTCGCTACCGAATAATCTTGGCAAGGAAAACCGCCAACCAACAAATCGTGGTCTGGTATTTCAGAAACTTCAACGCTTGCAATATCTTTGTTGGAATGATTATCCATTCCAAAACGATTTTCGTAAACCGCAGATGCGTGTTGAATTTTTGTAGATGGTTCCCATTGATTACTCCAAATAACTTCGTAAGGACTTTCAAAATTTTCTTTATAGTTTGACGATGCAGATTTTCCTTTCCAGCCTTCCAATCCAAGTCTGAAACCGCCAACACCTGCAAACAATTCAACAACTTTTATTTTATTTCCCATTGTTCATAGTTTTTAGGTATTTTACTTTTTCTTCGGCAACTTTTAGAATTTCAATGTCTGCTTCTTCTTCCAAAATTTTGTACGCTATTTGATCGCTTAAAAATTCAGTTTGTAATTCTTTTTTGTCAACATTAAAATATTCAGCAACTTGGCTTATAATTAATTTTGTTGGTTGTCTTTCATTACGTTCAATTTTTGCAAGTAGTGAAGTGTCCATTTCTAAATTTTCCGCAACAGTTTTTAAAGTCTGTCGAGTTTCCTCTCTCAAACCTCTCAAAAGTTCGCCAAAAGAATTATGTCTTTTTGTGATTACCATTTGGTCAAATTTTGTCCAAATTTAACATTTAATTACTAATTGGAGAAATTTTAAATATTTTTCAAAAGTTTCTTAAGAGAAAAGAATTGCACCGCCAAAAAAGAGTAGCGAAAGTTGGAAACCTAACGAAGTGGTTCGACGACTTCAGGAGTCAATTTGGCACCCAAAATATTTTAGGCATAAAATTTTTAATAACCCCTTAATTTTTCTAAATTTGTGAAAATCCTAAAATTTAAAAATGGAAACCGATACGCACACGGAAAAAATTCTTATTACTGGTGCTTTAGGACAAATAGGCACCGAACTGACCAATAGATTAGTGGAAATTCATGGCGCAGAAAATGTGATTGCTTCTGGACTGGATAGATGGGACAAGAAGCTGACTTCTGCGGGATTTTATGAAAGAATGGACGTTTCTAACACGCAATTGGTAAGACAAGTTTGTAAAGATTACGAAATTACTACTGTTTATCATTTGGCTTCTTTATTGTCTGGAACTTCGGAAAGACAGCCACAATTTGCTTGGAAACTGAATGTAGAGCCGCTACTGAATTTATTAGAAATGGCGAAAGAAGGTTTGATAAAAAAAGTGTTTTGGCCAAGTTCTATTGCGGTTTTCGGAAAAGGAATTCCAAAGGAAAATGTGGGGCAAGATGTGGTTTTAAACCCTACAACGGTGTACGGAATTTCTAAAATGGCAGGAGAAAAATGGTGCGAATATTACCATGAAAAATATGGTGTAGACATTAGAAGTATCAGATATCCGGGTTTAATTTCTTGGAAAACTCCAGCAGGTGGTGGAACTACAGATTATGCAGTAGAAATCTTCTACGAAGCAATTGAAGAAGGAAAATACAAATCTTTCATCTCTGAAAATACAGCCATGCCAATGTTGTACATGGATGATGCGATTAATGCAACATTGCAATTAATGGAAGCTCCTTCTGAAAATCTTACGGTAAGAAGTTCGTATAATTTGGGCGGAATGAGTTTTACACCAAAAGAATTGGCAGCAGAAATTAAAAAAGAAATTCCAGAATTTGAAATTTCTTACGAGCCAGATTTCAGACAAGCTATCGCTGATTCTTGGCCCGCTTCTATAGATGATTCTGTGGCGAAAAAAGATTGGGGATTAACGTATGATTTTGGCATTACAGAAATGACCAAGGATATGATTAAAAACCTGAAAGTGAAATTGGGAAAGTAATCAAGTGATGGAATTTTAGAATGCTAGAGTTCTAGAGAACTTAAATTCTTCACCACAAAATAATTTTAAACTTTGTCTGCGGATTGTAGACAAAGTTTTTTATTTTTACGATATGGTTTTACTTACTTTTAACATCATCGCTCCCGAAGTTCCAGTTTCTTATCAAAAAATAGTTACAGAAGAAGAACTATTAAAGATTACAACAGATGGAACACAGAAAATTCTAGAAATTCTAGAAAAATATCAAGTTCACACTACTTTTTTTGTGGAGATTTCTTTGGTGGAAAAGTTACCGGAACTTTTAAAAAGCATTGCCAAAAAAGGTCATGAATTGGGCTTACTCAATAAATACTCTTATCAAAAAGAAATAGAAACCGCTAAAGATTTTCTAGAAGAACTTATAGGGAAAACCATCAGAGGAATGAGACAGTTTCCCGAAAAAAGGCTAAGTTCTGAAAAACTCAAAGCCATGCAATTTATTTATCGTTCACCGATGGACTTTTCTAATATTTTCTTTTTCAAGAATGCTTTAGAAAGAAAAATTGCCTACGAAGAACATGAAATTATGGTCATTCCAGAAAGTGTTTCTCCGTATTCCAGACTTCCGTATAATGATTTTACGTTTCAGATGATTCCCATGAAATTTTATCAAAATATGGTAACGGAAACGCTGCAAAAAGAAGAATATGTGATGATTTATCTTAATTCTTGGCAGTTTGTAGAGCTCAATGATAAAAAATTTGGATTGTCTTTTTACAGAAAATACAATCTCGGAGTAGAAATGGAAGAAAAACTAAATCGTTTTCTAAAATTTGTAGAAGAAAATGATTTGGCCATTACCAGAATGAAAGATTTCTTTTTCTAAATTAAGTTACACCAATTCTATAACTGTAATTTCTGGATTGATGCCCACTCTTCCAGGATAAGCAATAACGCCGAAACCTCTGTTTACATAGAGATATTTTCCTTCTGATTCATATAAATCAGCCCATTTTTTGTATTTGAATTTTACGGGAGACCATTTGATGTTTTTCAAATCTAGACCAAATTGCATTCCGTGAGTATGACCAGAAAGAGTAAGATTAACATTGGTTTTGTGTTTTTTTACCACTTCGTCAAAGTGAGTTGGATCGTGGCTCATCAAAACTTTAATTGCATCTTCTGGAACGCCCAACAAAGCTTTGTCTAAATCACCATATTGCGGAAAAGGTTTGATTCCCCAATTTTCTACCCCCAAAAGATAAATTTTATCTCCGTTTTTTTCTAAAGCAATATTTTCATTGCGTAGCATTCTAAATCCTGCTTCTGCTTGATAGTTTTTCAGGTTTGGAATGTTTTGCGCCTTTTCTTCTGCCGAATTCCACGCTCCATAGTCGCCATAATCATGATTTCCTAAGATAGAAAATTTGCCATCTTTGGCTTTAATACTTTTAAAAAGTGGAATAAATGGTTTGAATTCATCTGCATAATTATTCACCATATCACCGGTGAATAAAACCACATCTGCATCTTGTTCATTAATCAGGTCAATGGCTTTTTGTAATTTTTGAGGATTGAAAAAACTTCCACTGTGAACATCAGAAATTTGTACGATTTTATAACCTTTAAAACTTTCGGGGAGATTTTTAAATCTTAGTTTTACTTTTCTTACGGTGTGTCTGTATTTTCCGAAAATAATTCCATCAATTGCCAATAAAGAGAAAATACCAGCAGCGGCAAGAGCGGTGGTAGAAATAAATTTTCTGCGTTCAGGGAAATAGTTTTCTTTAGCGGTGAAATATTTAAAACCAAATTCTAAAAATCTGGTAAAATCTCCAATCAATAAAAACATTACAGACAATAGTTTCGGAAGAATGAAAATCATCATCGCAGAAACCATTAATTGAATTTGTTGATGGTCTCTGGAAGATCTATTAAATGTTAAAATCCAATATAAGATGATTCCATACGCCAAAAGCGTAAAAACCCAATACCCAATTCTAATGTAATTATTGGTGGTAATATTTTTAATCGCTTGATAAACATATATTTCGATGATGAAAAATACAGCGAGTAATACTATAAAATTTGTTTTCATAAATAATTTTTCATAAAAAAACTCCGACAAGTTAAGTAGTCGAAGTTTTGTATATTTTGTTTCAGAATTCTGATTAAGGCATCTTGTAAACAATACAATTGATGTTCATTCCTGCACCTACAGAACCCATTACTACATAACCTCCTTTTTTGAAAGAATGACCTTTCATTTCTCCTTTTGCAAT
The DNA here is from genome assembly GCA_964530915.1 of uncultured Cloacibacterium sp. GTDB lineage: Bacteria > Bacteroidota > Bacteroidia > Flavobacteriales > Weeksellaceae > Cloacibacterium. The sequence goes on from CAZHCK010000057.1 coordinate 9,639, forward strand.
TAAATCATACATAGTAGGAATCGTGGCAACTGATGAATTTCCTAAATATTGAATTGTCATAGGAGACACATTTTCGTCATATTCTGATTTCCCGTATAATTTATATAATCTAGAAACCATAGCATGGTCCATTTTTGCATTGGCTTGGTGCATTAAGATTTTATCAATGTCTTCTATGCCAATTTGAGCGTTATCCATAGTTTCTTTTACCGCAGCAGGTACATTTTTAAGGGCATATTCATAAATTTTACGACCATGCATTCTGATGTAAATTTTTTCTTGGTCTGCTTCTGGATTAAGAGAGTGAGAATTTTCTAAATACAAAAGTTCTTCGGCATTATCACAAACGGTATTGGTAGCAATAATTCCTACGTTTTCTTGTTCAGATTTTTGTAAGACTACAGCTCCAGCTCCATCTGCGAAAATCATTTTATTTCTGTCAAATGGGTCAGTTACACGACTTAATGTTTCCCCACCGATAACTAAGATGGTTTTTGCTTTTCCTAGTTTAATCAAATCGTCTGCTAAAATCATAGCTTCTACCCAACCAGGACAACCGAAAATCATATCATAAGTGATGCATTTTCTGTTTTTAATGCCCAATTTGTGTTTTACTCTTGCCGCCATATTCGGCATGAAATTCGCCATTCCATTAGCTGAAACTTCTCCAAAATTACTCGCGAAAATAATATAGTCGAGATCTTCTTTTTCTATTTTAGCGTCATAAATGGCTTCTTTAGCAGCTTGTACACCTAAGTCAGAATTAAATTGGTCATTTCTCAGATATCTTCTTTCTTCAATTTCTGTGATGTCTACAAATTTTTTAATAATTTCTTCATTGGGTTTATCAATAAAATCTCCTGCGTCTGTATAAAACTTAGAGTTGATAAAATGAGAGCCATCAATTACTCTTTCTGGAATGCAACTACCTGAACCTACAATTACTGAACTTGGCATAATTTCTATATACATTTATAATTAAGGAGCAAATTTATAAATTAAATCATAACAAACGCATAGAAAATAATTATTAACTTTGCAATTCTCAATATTTTTTTAAATATGAAAAAAAATGCTCCTCTTATTGGGCTTATTGTCTCGGCAAGTGTAATGCTAATTGCCTTCGGAATTTATTTTTTATTTTTAGCAAAGAAAAATGAATATTTAGTAGATAATCCTACTACTAAAACGTATTACTTTAAAATAAATAACGGCGAAGAAAAAATCATTACTTCTGGTCAGTTCGTAAAAGTAGACCTTAACAGAGGGAAACAAAACAGCATTAAAGTTTTTGATGATAAAAAGAAGCTTCTTTTTGATTCAGCTTTCAATGTTTCTCAATACAGAGGTTTACTGAATATTGCCGGAGAAGAATATTTTGTACACCGTCAGTTTTATGGTTATATTCCTAATAAAGATTCCCTTTTGATGGCGAGTACTTTTGAAATGGACGGCGTAAAACTTCCTGGGCATGTTACCAAGCATAAAAAATTATACATAGAAGATTTTTATTATAATGTAGACGAAGATTATGATAAAGTCATTAAAAACATTGATAAATTAGAATCTAGAACTAAGATTTATAGAAAGGAAGATTTTAAACTTTTCTACAAAGAAAATTATCAATAAATAAAACACTCAAGAAAAGTTAGCTAAAAATATTACTCAATACTTATTACATAAATACATGCAAGTAAAACCATACAATACCGATCAAAGTAAAAAAACTGAAGTAGAAGATATGTTTGATAACATCGCTCCAAAATATGATTTATTAAATCATGTTTTATCGATGAAAATAGATGTGCTTTGGAGAAATACTTTAGTAAAATGGATGAATAAAGATGCTCCTAAACTCGTACTAGATGTTGCGACAGGAACAGGAGATCTTGCCATAGCTGTACAAAAAGGAACAGGAGCGGAGGTTGTAGGTTTAGACCTTTCTCAGCAAATGCTGAACGTAGGAATTGATAAAATTAAGAAACTTAATCTAGACCAAAAAATATCGATGCAAAAAGGAGATGCAGAAAATCTTCCTTTTGAGGATAATAAATTCGATGCAGTTTCCGTTGCATTTGGAGTAAGAAATTTCGAAAATTTAGAAAAAGGTTTAGCCGAGCTAAGAAGAGTAGTAAAAGAAAATTCTAGCGTTTATATTCTGGAATTTTCTAAAGTAGAAGGCTTTTTAGCGCCATTTTATATGTTTTATTTCAAAAATATTTTACCACAAATCGGTAAATTAGTTTCTAAAGATAATAGAGCATACACGTATTTACCAGATTCTGTAAATGCTTTTCCTTTTGGTGAAAAAATGAAACAAATTTTACTAGACACAGGATACAGCAAAGTAGAATATAAAAAACTAAGTTTAGGGATAGCTACCATTTATAAAGCGACTAAATAATAGCCCATGAAAAAAACGTTAATCAAAACATTCTCGCTCCTTTTTTTAGGAATGTTTTTGTTTACTCAAGCTCAATTTAGAAACCGAGATAGACAAGACAGAAGGCAAGAACAAGATTCTTATCAATACAGTTATGGTTTTTATTTAAATCTTAACCAATTCGATTATAAACTCGTTCTAGACCCTAAATATGGAATGGAAGATAAAGTAAATCTTGTTCAAACCAAACCTACTTACAGTTTTGGAGCTGGTTTAATTGGGAGAATGAGATTGAATGACAACTTTGATTTAAGAATAGAGCCAGGTTTACAGTTTGTAGAAAGAGAACTTACTTTTAATACACAATCAAACGACCAATACGCTGCAGATGCTAGTAATCCTTTTACACCAAAAACGCTTACTGAAGCAGATATGGTAAGAAGAGTGAAATCTACGTATGTAGATATCCCGATTATGCTAGAAATTCATGCAGACAGATGGTATAATTCTAGACCTTATGCAGCAGCTGGACTTAATTATATGGTGAACCTACAGTCTAATTCTAGTGCTGCAGATGACAATCAACAAGGGATTTTCAGAAGCACTACCCATAATTTTGCATGGAGCGCAGAAGCAGGAATACAGTTTTATTTCTCTAGATTTAAGTTAACACCAGCTTTTAGAGGAACCTTTGCGTTTAACAATGAAATTGTAGCAGATAACGCAGGAACACCACCTTATTGGACTGCAGCAATCTCTACGATGCAGACAAGAGCCTTCATGTTTGTGTTGAAATTTGAATAAGAAAAATTTTTCTAAATATTTGATTTAAAGAAGATTCTAAGGAGTCTTCTTTTTTTATTTAAAGTTTTGCTTTAAATTATTATTAAATTTCTGTTTAACTGATTATTTTTTTTATATTTTTGCATAAGTTAGAACTAACACCTGAAATGCTTAAAGAATTAGAGAATAATTTTTCTTTACTTGAAAAAAAGATTTTTGAGATGAATAAAAGTTATCAAAATCTTTTAGAAAAGCATGCTATTCTTACAGAAGACTTTGAAAATCTGAAAGTTAAGTATGAAGAAGAGCATAAGAAAAATCAGGAGTTAACAGAAGAGCAAAAAAAAATAAAATTAATCTCAGCAATATCTGGCAATCCAGACCACAATCGATTGATGAAAAATCATATCAATAGATTGGTTAAAGAAATAGATGCTTGTATTGCACAACTTCAAAATAGTGGCTTGTAATGGAAGTAAGAAGAATTACCATAAACATTGCCGGAAGAAATTATCCTCTTAATGTTCCTGCTGCCGAAGAAGAAACACTTCGTAGAGTAGGGAAACAGATAGAAGGAATGATTAGAGAATTTGAAGCTAATTTTGATGTTAAGGATAAACAAGATGCACTCGCAATGTGCGCCCTAAAATTAGGAGCTAATGCAGAAGTACATCAACTTAACTCAGAAAAAATTATAAAAAATGCTAATGATAGATTAATGCAAATTAATCAGCAATTAGACGAATTAGAAAAGTAAAAACTTTTCTATAAAAACTTGCCTACAATAGTTCTAACACATTACAGGTAAACTCAACGCTAAACAATTACCGAACGAATGTCTTTGCAATGGCGTGCTGCTTTACGCAGATTACAGAGCATAGAAAATAGTTCAAATCGTGTTGATTAGGAGTTTACTCTATATCACTGAACTGTTGTAGGTTTTTTTATTTTTAAAAATTAAGTAATTGACAATTAAAACTCAACATATATGACACTAACCGCTATTATTATCGGTGCTGTTTGCTTGATTTTAGGATTAGTTGTAGGAACATTGTTCGCAAAAAGTTCACTCAACTCTAAAGCTAAATTCATAGTAAAAGACGCTAAAAAAAGCGCCGAAAACATTATAGAAAACGCGAATGTAAAGGCTGAAGCTATTAAAAAAGAAAAAGAAGCTCAAGCAAAAGTAAAATTCTTAGAACTCAAATCTCAGCATGACGAAAACATTAACAGTCGTGAGAAAAAAATGCAGGAGGCTGAGAAAAGAATTAGAGACAAAGAACAAAAACTAAATGACGAACTTTCTAAAACAGGAAAACTAGAAAAAGATTTAGAAAGACAGAAGGCAGAGTACGATAAAAAACACGAAATCGTACAGAAAAAACAACAAGAATTAGACGTAGCGATTGCTCAAAAAGTAGAAATGTTAGAAAAAATTTCTAACTATTCGGCAGAAGAAGCAAAAGCAGAACTCGTAGAGTCTATGAAAGCTGAAGCGAAAACCAAAGCTCAGGCTCACGTACAATCTATCATGGAAGAAGCGCAATTAAACGCTAAAAATGAAGCGAAAAAAATTGTGATTCAAACCATTCAGAGAATTGGTACAGAACAAGCAATTGAAAACTCAGTTTCTGTATTTAATATAGAATCTGATGAGGTAAAAGGTAGAATCATCGGTAGAGAAGGTAGAAACATCAGGGCTTTAGAAGCAGCAACAGGTGTAGAAATCATCGTAGACGATACTCCAGAAGCAATTTTGCTTTCTTGTTTTGATCCAGTAAGAAGAGAAGTGGCTAGATTATCACTTCACAGATTGGTAACAGATGGTAGAATTCACCCAGCGAGAATAGAAGAAGTAGTAGAAAAAACGCGTAAACAAATTGAAGAAGAAATCATAGAAGTAGGTAAAAGAACCATCATTGATTTAGGAATTCACGGTTTACATCCAGAGTTGGTTAAAATAGTAGGTAGAATGAAATTCCGTTCTTCTTATGGTCAAAACTTATTACAGCACTCTAGAGAAGTGGCAAACATTGCTGCAACCATGGCTGCTGAATTAGGCTTAAACGTAAAATTAGCGAAAAGAGCTGGTTTATTACACGATATTGGTAAAGTTCCAGAGCAAGAATCAGAACTTCCTCACGCACTTTTAGGAATGCAGTGGGCTGAGAAATTTGGAGAAAATCCAGAAGTGGTAAATGCCATCGGAGCACACCATGATGAGGTAGAAATGACCTCTTTATTATCACCAATTATTCAAGTAGCCGATGCGATTTCTGGAGCAAGACCAGGAGCAAGAAGACAAGTTTTAGAATCTTATATCCAAAGATTAAAAGATTTAGAAGCTGCTGCTTTAAGCTTTGATGGGGTGTCTAGTGCATTTGCTATTCAAGCAGGTAGAGAATTGAGAGTGATGGTAGAATCTGCTAAAGTAACAGACGAAGTGGCTCATCAACTATCGTATGACATTTCTGAGAAAATTCAGAATGAGTTAACTTATCCAGGTCAGGTAAAAGTTACGGTAATCAGAGAAACAAGAGCGGTAAATATCGCAAGATAATTTATTGCCTAACATAACAATAAAAACTCCTTTCAATTTTTTGAAAGGAGTTTTTTTATTACAAAAACGGTTTCATTTCGTCTTCGATTTGTTTTCTGAGATCCATCAATTTGATGGCGTATTGTTCCATTTGTTTTTCCTGTTCAGTTTCGGGGATGAATTTGGGAACTTCTATGGTGTTTCCTTCGTCATCTACTGCCACAAAAACGATGATGCAGTGCGTTTTTTTCTCAAATTCTTTGCGTTTTATATTTCTAGAAAATACATTAATGGCAATGTGCATGCTGCTTTTGCCGGTGTAAATTACTTCGGCTTCTACTTTTACAATGTGGCCAATTTTGATAGGCGAAAAGAACCTGATTCCACCTACATAAACCGTGACACAATAGCTAGAACTCCAAGAACTTGCGCAGGCATAACCAGCTTGGTCTATCCATTTCATTACGCTTCCACCGTGTACATTTCCGCCATAATTTACATCTCCTGGCTCAGAAATAAACTGAAAAATAGTCTTGTTGCTCATTTGCTCTAAAATTTGAATAAAGATATTCAATAATTTTTGAAATATAGAGATTAATCTTATTTTTGAAAGATGAAAAAAGTATATTTTTTAAAGACTTGCAGCACTTGCAAAAGAATCATGTCTGAATTCGACTTAACGGATTTTGAACAAAGAGAAATCAAGTCAAAAGCTGTATCTGAAGAAGAATTGCAAGAAATGTATGCC
>CAZHCK010000058.1:0-15950 GCA_964530915.1 uncultured Cloacibacterium sp.
ATGTTGAATTTGAATTTCGGTAAATATATCAAATTTTAAAGAATCAATAAAAAAAATCACACTTTGTTAAATATTTTTCAAAATTAAAGGTTAGATAAATTTATTTTTTACAATAAAAGAATTTGAAAGATAAAATATCTATTATATTAAAAATTTCAGAAAAGAAAATGAATAAGATAGAAAGGGATTTTTGCAGAAATTGTGTATTTTTGGGCAAAGAATTGCTATGACCAAACATGAAATTGTATTAATGAGTATTACGGGTGAAGACAAACCCGGAGTAACCTCATCTCTCACTGAAATTTTAAGTAAACACAATGCAACGATTCTAGATATTGGTCAGGCAAACATTCATCAATCTTTATCTTTAGGCATTTTGTTTCGTTTAGACCCTGTTATGCAAGGCAATATTCTCAAAGACTTGCTTTTTAAATCTTACGAACTTGGTGTACAAGCCAAATTTACGCCCATCGAAAGAGAAGATTATGACCAATGGGTTTCTAGACAAGGCAAAGAAAGCTATGTGATTACCGTTCTTGGTCAAAAAATAGAAGCCAATCAATTGGCTCACGTAACGAAAGTCATTGCAGAGCAAGGTTTGAACATAGACACCATTAAAAGGTTGACGGGAAGAATTCCGCTGGATTCTGAAGACGATAGTCAAAATAGGTCTTGTATAGAATTTTCGGTGCGTGGAACTCCTCAAAATGTGAATTTGATTCACGAAAAATTTGTGACTTTAAGTGGCGCATTAGACATTGACATTTCATTTCAAAAAGATAATATTTACCGCAGAAACAGACGATTAATCTGTTTTGACATGGATTCTACTTTAATCAAAACAGAAGTTATTGATGAATTGGCAGAAAGAGCTGGAGCTGGTGAAGAAGTAAGAGGCATCACCGAAGCAGCGATGCGTGGCGAAATAGATTTTAGCGAAAGTTTCAAAAAACGTGTTTCTCTTTTGGAAGGCTTAGACGAATCTGTATTGCAAGAAATTGCAGAAAATCTTCCGATTATGGATGGTGCAGACCGACTGATGCATATTTTAAAGAAATGTGGTTATAAAATCGCTATTCTATCGGGCGGTTTTACCTTTTTCGGGAAATATCTTAAAAAACGTTTTGGGGTAGATTATTTATACGCCAACGAATTAGAAATAAAAGATGGAAAGCTTACAGGGAAACATCTTGGAGATATCGTAGATGGAAACAGAAAAGCAGAACTTTTGAAATTTTTGGCTCAAGTAGAAAATATAGAATTAGATCAAGTAATTGCTGTAGGAGACGGCGCCAATGATTTGCCAATGCTGAATATTGCTGGCTTGGGAATTGCTTTTCATGCAAAACCGAAAGTGAAAGAAAATGCCAGACAATCTATCTCATCAATAGGTTTAGACGGGGTTTTATACTTTTTAGGATTTAGAGACAAACATATCAACGAAAATTTTTAACATTTTAATTAAAAAATATATTCATGGAAGAAAAAAAGACTCCAAAATGGAAAACCCTTCTTAAAAAATATGGTTGGCTAGGCATTTTATTTTTCTCAGTAAAAGGCACGATTTCGCTGATTGCTATTATTTGGGGTGCTAATGCACTGAAAGGCTGTATGTAATTTTAAATGCTGATTTTCAATAAATTAAAAATATTTCCTCTTGAATTTTTTAACTTTTTAAAATTTTAAAAATATATTGATAGAAACCCTTAAAAAAATATTAATATGAAAAATTTAGTTTTAGCAATAGCATTATTCTCATCCGTTTTTGCATTTTCTCAACAAAAAGAAGATTGGAATTTAAGAGGCGAAAGAAAAAGAACAGTTCAAGGAATTAAATCTGGAGAAATCAACAGAAAAGAAGCTACCGTAATTCACAAACAAGCAAAAGACGTAAAGCAAGCAAAAAGAAGAGCTGTAGCCGATGGTGTGATTACCCCAAAAGAAAGAGCAATCATTGCGGCTCAAGACAAACAACTTGATAGAACCATCAGAAGAACCAAACACAACAGAAGATAATAAAACGAGGAAAATTCCTCGTTTTTTTTTATTTATAAAGGATTTTATATAAAATCAGACGCGATAAATCGCGTCTTTACATCATTAAAATTATTGTGTAATTATTTCCAATTTTCTTTTTTAATCCAATATTCTACATTTTGTTTGGTAGGTTCGCCATGATAGGCTACCATTACTTCTCCTTTGAATTCGGCTCCTAATTTTTCCATGGCTTTTCTTGAACGCCAGTTTTCTGCGCCTACATGAAACTTCACCAAATCTACATACTGGAAAATGTAGTCTAGCATCATTTTTTTTACAATAGGATTTAGCTGACCGCCCCAAAATTTTCTACCATAAAAAGTATAGCCTATGAAAATAGAGTTTTCGTCTTCGTCATAACTGTAAAATCTGGTACTTCCAGCCACTTCATTGCTTACTTTATCGATGATGATAAAAGCGCCTTCGGAAATCAAGGCTCCATCAAAAAAATTTCTAAAAATATCTCTTTGAAAACGGTTTTTATTCGGATGTTGTTCCCAAACCAAAGGGTCTGAAGCTACTTGATACAATCTTTCGAAATCTGATTCCTGAAGCGGAACCAGTCTTACTTTATTCGTTTCTAAAATGGGTTGTATGCTGAAATCCATGACATTAATTTTAACAAATGTAATAAAAAAATGAGGCCAGCATAAAAAATTTATTTTAAAGCTTCTGTTCTTTTCCTTGATGAAAAGATTTTATTAATTACTTCCTAAGGATAAATCATAATAAAAAAAGGCCCCATTTGTAAAATACAAACGAAGCCTATAAACACTATTGAAAATTTATTAGTTACAACAAGTGTCTTTCTCGTCTTTTAAGCCCAATTTTTCTAAAATGGTACTTAATAAACACCAGTTGGTAAAAGCGTTTTGAAACAAATTAGCACCTACGAAACCTGTTAACCAAAACCAATTTTGGTGTACAAAAATTCCCAGCAACAAACTTGCTAATATCATGGTTCCTGCGAACCCATGGATTACTCTTGTCTTCATATTTTTATTGTTATATTGATTTTTCTATATTCATTGTAGCCACGTGGATTTTAGAAAGGGATTTTTGTTTCCCATTGAAAAATTCCACTTTTCTATACACTTCTTCAGTAAAATTCTCGTCGATAAAAACGGCAAATAATACAGAATCTATCTCAGTGTGTGAAGCTCCGAACCAGTTTTCTGAACTGCCGTCGCTTTCATTTTTGTAACCTTTTACATAGTGATATGAAAAAGATTTTACTCCAGAATGATTGAGAATGTCTTTTACATTTTTCTCAAATTCTCTAATCGCTGTAATCATTAAAAGTTTCATATTGAATACATTTTTTTATAGGTTATCATCTGAAGAAATCTCGCCATATTCACTTTTTTCATCTGCGTGTATTTTCTCCCATTTTTTCTTTTCTGTCATGTAATAAATCAACGGAATTACAATCAGCGTCAACAATGTAGAAACAATTGCTCCAAAAACCAATGAAATGGCTAATCCTTGGAAAATAGGGTCGAATAAGATAATTACCGCTCCTATAACTACTGCACCCGTTGTTAATAAAATTGGTGTAGTTCTTACCGCTCCTGCTTCTATAATCGCCTGTTTCATCGGAATTCCTTCGTTTAATCGAATTTCTATAAAGTCAATGAGCAATACCGAGTTTCTTACCATGACTCCCGCTAAAGCAATCATCCCGATGAATGAAGTTGCGGTGAAGAACGCTCCTAATAACCAGTGTCCCAGTACAATTCCAATCAAAGAAAGCGGAATCGCAACCATCATGACCATTGGCGTTTTAAAATTCTGGAACCAACCCACAATCAGCATGTAGATAATAATAATTACCACTGCAAAAGCTGCTCCTAAATCTCTGAAAACTTCTAAAGTAATCTGCCATTCACCATCCCATTTTACGGTATAATCGTCTTCATTGCTTGGTTGATTCATGTACAATTCATTAATAGAATATCCTTTTGGAAGTTCCATTTTTTTCAATTTTTCTTCCATCCCCAGAATTGCATACGCTGGACTTTCTAAACCTCCTGCCATATCTGCTAATACGTACACTACCCTTTTTTGGTCTTTTCTGTAAATGGTTTTCTGTAATTCTTCGCGCTGAACTTTCACCAAATCACTTACAGGAACCATATTACCCATTTGTCCTTTAATTTTCAAATCAGTAATATCTGTAATTGATGTTTTATCCGCATCATTCAATTTCATCACAATGTCTACCGCATCATTTGATTTTTCATCATACAGATTTCCAATAGGATGTTCACCCATCAAATACGTAAGATTTCCTACAATTTGCGCTGGTGCAACACCGTTCAACATTGCTTTTTCTTTATCAGCTACCAGTTTAAACTCTGTTTGTGGCGCTTCAACCATCCAATCTACATCTACCACATCATCTGTATTATTCAGAATATTTTGAACCTGATTGGCTACTTTAATTTGCTCATCGTAATCAGGACCATAAATTTCTGCAACTATGGTTGATAAAACAGGCGGACCAGGTGGAACTTCTACGATTTTAACATTGGCATTGTATTTTTTCGCAATTTTCTGAATTTCTGGACGAATATTCTTCGCTACATCGTGACTTTGGTTATCTCTGTCTTCTTTGTGCAATAAATTCACCTGAATATCAGCGGTATTGCTTTGTCCACGCATATCATAATGACGAACCAAACCATTGAACGTAATTGGTGCAGATGAACCAACATAAGACTGATAATTCACCACTTCTGGAACGGTTTTCAGGTACTGCGCAATTTCTTGAGAAACTGATGCCGTTCTTTCCAGAGTCGTTCCTTCTGGCATATCAATCACCACTTGGATTTCATTTTTATTGTCAAAAGGAAGCATTTTTACCGCTACCCATTTTGTAGCGAAAGCCAACATAGAAATCAATAGCAACACTACAGTAATTCCCATCATGGTCCAACGTTTTTTACCGCTGTCTAAGAATGGTTGCTCTATTTTTTTGTAAATTTTATAGATTTTGCTGGTTTCCATTCCCTGTTCTTCCTTGTGCTCTTCGTTATCTTTTACTTTCAATAAATGATAACCTAAATAAGGTGTAACAGTTAACGCTACGAACAATGAAAGCATCATCGCAATAGAAGCACCGATTGGCATTGGAGACATATAAGGTCCCATCATTCCGCTTACGAAAGCCATCGGTAAAATCGCTGCAATTACCGTGAAAGTTGCCAAAATGGTTGGGTTTCCTACTTCATTAATCGCATAAATAGCTGCTTGTTTGAATGGCAATTTCTTCATGTGGAAGTGTCGGTGCATGTTTTCAGCAATAATAATACTGTCGTCTACCACAATTCCCACTACGAAAACTAGGGCAAAAAGCGTAATTCTGTTCAGCGTATAACCGAGCATATAGTAGCTGAAAAGCGTCAGTGCAAAGGTTAAAGGAACTGAGAAGAACACGACTAATCCGCCTCTCCAACCCATTGCGAGCATTACCAAAACGGTTACCGCTAAAATCGCTACACCTAAGTGCATCAATAATTCTGAAACTTTATGAGATGCGGTTTCTCCGTAATTTCTGGTGACTTCTACATGAACATCATTCGGAATTAACTTTTTCTTTAAATCTTCTACTTTATCCAAAATCTGTTCAGAAATTTTCATCGCATCTGCTCCTTTCACTTTAGAAACCGAAAGCGTAACCGCAGGATATTCTGACTTGAATTTTTTACCATTCTCTACTGCATTACCATAACCAAAACTCACATAATTGGCTGGAGATTGCGCTCCATCTTCTACTTTTGCAATTTGTTTCAGGTAAACCGGCATATTTTGCGAAGTTCCTACTACCAAATTTTCTACATCTTCTGCAGAACTTAAAAATTGTCCTGTCGTCAATAGATATTCAGTGTCATTAGCATCAAAACTTCCTGATTGTGAACTTCCGTTATTGGCTTGAATCATTTGCATCACGTTTAATGCGTCAATGCTCAATTCCGCCATTTTATCTTTGTCTAATTCTACTTTTAATTGGCGGTTTCTACCCCCAATGACTTTGGTTAAAGAAACATCTTTAATTTTTTTGATTTCCGAAGACAATTCTTCTGTCATCTGACGAAGTTCGTAATCGTTATATTTTTCGCTCCAAAGTGTTAAACCCAGCATCGGAACATCGTCAATAGAACGAGTTTTCACCATCGGTTCATACACTCCTTTCGGAAAAATATTTTTATTTTTCATGAGTTCGTCATAGAGTTTCACGTAAGAACGCTCTGTATCTTCGCCTACGTAAAACTGAACGATAATCATGGCTTGCCCGTTCATTGCCATAGAATGAACGTGCTCTACTCCTTTAATGTTTGAGATTATTTTTTCTAATGGTTTTACCACTCTGCTTTCTACCTCTTTAGGCGAAGCACCGGGATAACCTACCATTACGTCTGCCATCGGAACGATAATCTGTGGCTCTTCTTCTCTTGGTATTAATGTGGAACTGTACACGCCAATAATCATCAATGCAATCATCAACAAAATCGTTAATTTTGAATTGATAAAAAACTCGGCGATGCGTCCTGCAAATCCTTTTTCCATAATATATTTTTAGATGTAAGATTTTAGATTTCAGATGCTAGACTGACCTTTAAAGTAAATGGTCTCATTTCTAGTATCTTGTGTCTAGTCTCTATTTTAAAGTAACTTTTGCACCGTTAAACAATTTTCCTTCTGCTGAAATGATGTACTGGTCATTTGCATTAAGACCTGATAAAATTTCTACTTGATCACCGAAAGTTTTACCCACTTTTACCCATCTTAGAACTGCGGTATTTTGTGAACTCACGGTATAAACTCCTGTTAACTGTCCGTTTTCTACGATTGCAGATTTTGGAATCATTATGCCATCTTGAAAATCTTGGTTTACATTTCCAGAATTTTTGAAAGGAAACTGAACATTCACAAACATCCCCGGTAATAAATCTTTAGAAGCAGGAACATTGATTTTCACTAAGTATTGTCCACCTGTATTCGTTGAAGATTTGCTGATTTCTGAAACCGTACCCGAAACTTCTTTATTGGTAGATTTTAAAGTTACTTTTACAGGCATTCCAGATTTTAAAAGGGTAATATTCTGTTCAGAAACTAAAACTTGTGCTTGTAAAGCTCCCGGAGATTCTATGGTTAACAAAGGCATTCCTGGACTTGCCATATCACCTTGACTGGCATATTTCGCAGTAACTGTACCAGAAATAGGTGCCGTAACATTGGTATATCTGTACTGAGCGTTTACTTCGTTTTTCATTTGCTGAGCTGCTTGTAAACCTGCTTGAGCCATTTCGTAACGCGCTCTCATATCATCTAATTCTTTTTGAGAAGCTGATTGATTTTTGTATAAATTTTGAAATCTTTCAAAATCTTTTTTCGCAATATTATAATTGGCTTGTGCTTGAGCTATACCAGCAGAAGCCTGTCCGCCTTTTGCCTGAATATCTGTACTGTTGATGCTTACTAAAAGTTGACCTGCATTTACGTATTGCCCAACTTCTACTTGCATTGCTGTAATGTATCCCATCATTCTGGTAGAAACATTTACAGAATTTTTAGCGACTAATTTTCCACTTGCTGTGGCATTAGAACCTACTGCATTGGTCGCAGATTTATTTACGGTAACTGCGATGGGTTTGTCATTTAATTCTGCAGATTTTTTTTCGTCTGAAGAACAACTTGCAAGGAATACGCTTCCTAAAAGTAATGCTGAATAAATATATTTTTTCATAGTCTTAACTTTCTTTTATTGTTTTAAAAATTTATAGTATTCTAAAGCGACATTATATTCAAAAATAGCTTGTTGGTATTCCAAATCTTTTTGAGACATGGTGGTTTCGCTCATTAATAAGTCTGAAGATTTCTCTAAACCTTGGTCATATCTGTTTTTACGAATTCTATATGCTTCTTTACTTTGTTCCAGAGCTAATTGGGTAAGATTTACCTTGTTTTCTGCATCTTGAACTTGGCGATTTGCTTTATTGAGTTCTAACTGACTCTGCTTATTGTATTGAGTGATTTCAGTTTGCGCTTTAGTGAATTCTGCTTTGTATTTTTCCTGTTCAGATTTTGCTTTTAAACCGTCAAATACATTCCAAGAAAGCTGAACTCCTGCCAAATAACCGTTAGCCCCAAACTGTGCGAATTTGTTATCATACAACTCAAAACTTCCGAAAGCATTTAATCTTGGTAAAAATTTGGCTTTGGTAGATTTAATCAGATAATCGTACGCTTCTAGAGATTTTTGATAGGCTTGTAAATCTTTTCTTTCCACATTTAGTGTAGCCGTATTTTCTAACATTTGAGATTGAAATTCTAATTTTTCAGTAGGTTTTAAAACCTTATTGAAGGACTCTTCGTCCAATAAGAAATAAAGGTAATCTGAAGCATTTTTTATGTTAGATTGAGCATAAGCAATCTGATTTTCTATTTCTTTCACACGAACGTCTATGTATAACACTTCAGTTTTCTGAATCATTCCATTTTTGAAATAATTATCGATTACTTTTTTGTTTGCCAGCGTAGTTGTTTTTGCATTTTCAAGTGTTTCAAGCATTCTATACGCTAATTGCAATTGCATATAGGCTTTTTTGAACTCAAACTGAATGTATTCTTTGGTTCTTTCCGCTTTAATTTTTAAAACTTCAGATTTTACTTGTCCTGCTTTTTTAAGATACACCGCATCCATATTGATGATGGGTTGTTGCACCTCAATTTTAGTAGCGAAATTAGAAATCGCGTCTGGAGCATTTAACTTAGCTGGGTCAAAATCCATTTGCGTAATACGTTCCTGATTCAATTTAGAACCGAAAGCATACAAAGGATTATTGGTATTCGAAAAGGTGTAAGAAGCATTTACGTTTGGTAAATACATTGCTCTCGTTCCCAATAGTTCTGCTTGTGCTAATTTGGCTTCGTCATTAGCCAATTTCACTTGAAGATTTTGATCTACAATTCTTTGTTCTAATTCTGCTCTAGAAATTCTGATGGTATCTTGAGAGAAACCTTTCAGAACGAGCGAAAAAACAAATACTACAGTAAAAAATTTTCTCATTGTATTTAAATTTTTCTTTTTTTTAATTTATTTTAATTATTGAAATATAGAGTTTCGATACACGCTCTCTATTTCTTCGGCAAAAATATAGGTGATAAAAATCATATGCAGTAACTTATGTTACATTAAGAAAATTCTTTTGTTAGAAAGAAAAAAAACAAAACGATAGACTATTAAAATCTATCGTTTTCAATTAATATAACAACTACTTGTTCAGTATACTATTTAGTTCAATAGTTAGTCTTTAATGAGCTTACTATAGATTTCTTTTTCGTCTAATTTTTTTGTGCAGAAGAACCAATCTTTGCAATCTAAATTTTCTTTATCTTCCATTCTTTCTTTTGCAACACCACAAGATCCGGCAGTAGGAACAATAACGTCATCTCCAGGTCTCCAATCTGCAGGAGTGGCTACTCCAAATTCATCTGTAGTCTGCATCGCAATAAGGGCACGATACAATTCATCAAAATTTCTACCGATACTTAATGGATAATAGATTATTGCTCTAATAATGCCATTTGGGTCAACAAAAAACACTGCTCTTACTGCTTTGGTATTGCTTTCCCCTGGTTGAATCATACCATATTTCTTAGCAACTTCCATTGTAATATCTTCAATCAATGGAAAAGTAACTTCAATGTCTTTCATTCCATTAAACTCTATTTTTTCTTTAATGGTTCTTAACCAAGCAATATGACTGTAAAGACCATCTACAGATAAGCCAACCAATTCACAATTAGCTTTTCTAAATTTCTCCTGAAGATGTGCAAAAGTCATAAATTCTGAAGTACACACAGGTGTAAAATCAGCAGGATGACTAAATAGAATACTCCATTTTCCTTGATAATCAGAAGGGAAATTAATTTCACCTTGAGTTGTAACTGCTTTGAACTGCGGAGCTTTTTCTCCAATTCTTGGCATGCTGAATGTTTCTTGTACTTGCTGTTCCATTTTATTTATTTTTAAGTTATAGAGCAAATTTAAACCCGTTTTAATAGAAGAAATGTTACTTGAGTTACACTTACGATAGATGAAATCGATTACTCTAATTTGCTCTTTTCTGTATATTTTTATTAATGTTTATCCTCTCCTCTTGTTCCTCCATGACCAAGAGCTACTACTCGCAGTATTTTAATATTAAGAATAAAAAATCTAAAAAACTGATAGAACGGATTTTGCATTTTAGATTTCATTTTTGCAGATATTCTTTGTGCCATAACTTTTATTTTGAATTAAGATTAAAAATTTATTCGGGGATCATAAACCAAAATGGTTTCATCTTAGCTTTCCAGAGAAATGCAAAATGTAAAGAATACTTTACCCAATGACCTCCTAAACCAATTTCGCCAAAAGTTTTTTTCAAATCTCTACCGCCAGAATTTTTATATTTTACATAGTCTGGGACAATAGGAAAAGTAGTAATGGTAACAGCAGAACCCTTAGTGAATCCAAATCCTGCAGATGCTACACAAGCAGCTCCCATATTTCCTAAAGAACCACGATGCGGTGTAATAATTTCACCTTTCTTAATACTCTCTATGATATTATCTGCTACCAATTTGGCAGTAATTCCAGATGGCATTCCTGTTCTTGGTGGCGCGGGAAAGATTTCAGTTCCATTTGGTGATTTTCTAGGTTTAGAAATAGAATGCGGTGGTGCAAAAGCAATTCCTGGAGCAAAAATATTAGGATAACTAGGGTTTTGATAGGTTTCTGGCCAGTCTTGCACCGTCCATTCCTCATAAGGTTTTGTTGTATAATCTGCGTCTACTACCATAAATCCGCGAAATAATTTTTCTGTAATATCTGCTCCATGTTTGTCGTATGCTTTAAAGCCGTGTCCTGAAAAAGCTGGAATTAACATTGCAAAATCAAATGTTTCTGTTTTATATTCTCCATCTAAGTTTTCGTAATGAGCAATCCCATTTTCAATTTTCTTTACACCAGCTCCCAAAATCCATTTGATATCACGATCTTCAAAAATCATTTCTACCATATCGCTCGATTTCATAATCATATCGCCATAAGTGAGCAACATACCGTCCATCCCAAAATCTCCGAGATGATATTCATTAGATATCCAAGTAATTTCTGCTTTTTCTCTTAAACCACAACGCCTTAACTCTGAGTCTACATTCAGAATGTATTCAAATGCTGCACCTTGACAAGTAGCTTTTGCATGACCTGTACCAATGAGTATTTTAACTTTTTCTGTAGATTTTTTGAGTTTTAATTTTAAATTAGTGAAGGCAGCAGAAGCATGCTCTGCATGATCATAGCTACAAACCGAATAGCACTTATTCGTTCCAGGGTTCAAACCTTCGGTTAGATCAAACGCTAGTTTAGGTCCTGTTGCATTAATCAAAAAATCATAATCAATTATTTCTTGTTTTCCCTTATTGTCTCCAAAAACATATTCTGCAATTACATAAGGTTTAGCATTTTTTACATCCCCTTCTGGATGAAAAGAAATTACTTTTGCTTGTTTATAGCCTATATGATGTTTTTTATATAATGAAGCTAATGGAAATTTCACATCATTAGGAGACATTCTGCCGACACCTACCCAAATATTAGAAGGCACCCATTGATAATTAGAATTGGGAGAAACCACTAAAATTTCGTGCTCATTACCCAATTTTCTACGAAGATGCGTAGCTGCGGTATGACCAGCAATACCAGCGCCAAGAATTACAATTTTCGACATAATTTATAAGTTTATTGCCAAAATAGCAACATTTACTGCTTTTAAACTGTAACCCATGTTACAAAAAGCATTTTTTATTAATAATTTTTAAAAGTTTAAATTTTCAATAATTTCTCTAATTTCAAAATACTTTGCTTTTTCGAAATTGATATGATTCTCCGTCAATTCATTGCGTAAACCCATTCCCATTCCATAATAATAGAATTTATCTACTCCAGAAAGTTGATTGAGGATTTCTGCATGAGAATGATATTTTTTTTCATTACTATCATGATGATGATTACAGCAACCGTCTTCGTGATGATGAGCATGAAGATTTTCTTCGAATTTCTCTGAAATTAACTTTCCATTTTCTATTTCAAAAAATGCAAATTCTCTACATTTTCCTGTGTGAGCAGCAATGGTTTTCCTGTCGTTGGTTGGGATTGCTATTTTCATTTTTAGTTTAATTTATTTTCTTTTTCTAATTTTTTAAAAAGCCAGAAAGTGATTCTGTATGAAACGTAAATCATGATTGGCAAACTGATGAATTGTATAATTTCTTTGGTGTACATTTTAATGAGTGTAAAGTTGTAAAATCGTAAATCTTAAAAACGTTTAATAAACATGTGCTTCTGTGTCTTCTAAATCTTTTTCGGAAATATTTTTAGCATCTAATTTTTTCCAAACAAAAGCGATATAAGCTAAAACAAAAGGCACTAACAATGAAACATAACTCATCGTTCTCAACGTAAATTCACTGGAAGAAGAGTTGTAAATTGTGAGCGAATTTTGCAAATTATAAGTTGATGGATAAAACGCCGTATTATTGAAACCTGCATTAAGAAGCAACATCCAAACGGTAAGAACTGTCCCAATTCCTGAAAACCAAATTCCGTTTTTGTTTTTTTGAAATACATTGATGAAAATTCCCACCAAAACCATTACTACTCCTACTAAAAACGCGACTAAAATAAAAGGCATTTCGAGGAAATTGTTCAAATATTTGTGAGCTTCCATAGAAACTTGTTGATTGTTAGGATTTACCGCAAAACCATCGATAAACAATAATCTTATCAACCAAAAAAGAAAGAAAACCAAGAACAAAACGCTATTTATTTTCAAACTTTTAATAGAATTTTTTTGAATACTATCATTATCAATAATTTTCTGAAAATATAAATTCGCTAAAATTCTTGCCAAGAAAAAAATGGCTAATCCTAAACTTATATTTTGAAGAAATGCGAGTTTTTCTATTGTCCAAACTGCTTCTAACCCGTGAAATGGAGTTTCCCAAGAAGAAATTATCGGCATTTTTTGTAAATTTTGATTGATGATATTACTTTTCTCTACAGAAAATTCGGCACCTGTAAAAAATGTAGAAACTGCTACACCGAGTAAAATACTCCCTAAAACTCCGTTCAAAAAAAGAAAAATATCGAAGGTTTTAGTTCCCAAAAAGTTATTGGTTTTGCCTCTGAATTCATAAGAAACCGCTTGAATAATGAAGGCAAAAAGAATCGCCATCCAAACCCAATAAGCACCTCCAAAACTGGTAGAATAAAACAATGGAAAAGATGCAAAAAAAGCTCCACCAAATGTAACCAAAGTAGTGAAAGTAATCTCCCATTTTCTACCCGTTGCATTCAGAAGCATCGCCTTTTCTTTTTCGGTTTTGGCGAGTGAAAAGATGAGGGTTTGTCCGCCTTGAACAAATAACATAAAAACCAACAAAGCACCAAGAAGCGAAACAATCATCCACCAATAATGCTGTAAACCGCTATAATCTAAAAATGAAAACATTTTGTAAAATTTAAAAGTTAAAATTCTATTTCCTAAAATTAATGTGCTGAACGGTTTTTGATTGCCGAAAGCATAATTTTAATTTCTGCAATTAAAAGTGTAGTAAATATGATTAAGAAAAGGAAAAATGTAATTTGCACACTATACGCATCAATCTGCGAAACCGCCGCAATATTGGGCAAAAGATTTTGTATTGTCCAAGGTTGTCTTCCTACTTCAGCTACAATCCAACCTGCTTGTGAAGCAACATAACCGAAAGGTATGCTCCAAAGTGTAAGTCTCAAAAGTATTCTGCTATTTTCTAAATTTCCTTTGATAATTTTATAAAAAAGTAACGCAAACAAAACCAAAAACCAAGTTCCTAAAATCACCATAATGTGAAAAGAATAGAAACTCATTTTCACGTTCGGAATGAGCATGTGAGGGTCTTTCCCGAAATAATATCCATACCCGAAATCTTTTTCGTGAGCTCTAAATGTTTTGAGTGCTGCTTCAGCATTGACCAAATCTCCAGATTTTTTAAATTTAATATAATTCCCAAGTGCATCAATGGCGATTTTACCACTATTAATTCTTTCTTGATAAGAAACGATTCCTTCATTTTTATTACCGTGAACCAAATCATTAATTCCTGGCACAAAAGCATCACCTTGAAGAAAAGCCAAATAAGACAACGCCATTGGAATTTTAACTTCAAAAATGAATTTTTCTCTGTGGTGTTCATCTTTTTCAGGGTCACCAAAAATTCCCATTGCAATGAGCGGAGCATTTCTATCGCCTTGATACAAACCTTCCATTGCTGCCAATTTCATCGGTTGAGTTTTGGCAACTTGTCTTGCAGATTCATCACCACTCCACATGGTTCCGATGCTTGCTAATAAGCCAAAAATTGTGGCAACGAGAATGCTTCTTTTACCAAGAATTATATCTTTTTTCTTTAAAATAAACCATGCGCTAACTCCCACAACAAAAAGAGAAGCAACGATATAAGAAGAAATTACGGTATGCAAAAATTTATTTACAGCCACTGGATTCATGAGAACCGCCCAAAAATCTACCATTTCGTTTCGCATCGTATCAGGATTAAATTCCATTCCGACTGGATGTTGCATCCATCCGTTTGCCACCAAAATCCACAATGCAGAAAGATTAGAACCTAATGCAACCAACCAACTCGAAAGTAGGTGAAATTTCTTGCTTACTTTATCCCAACCAAAAAACATTACTGCAATAAAAGTGCTTTCCATAAAGAACGCCATAATTCCTTCAATGGCTAAAGGTGCACCGAAAATATCACCTACAAACCAAGAGTAATTACTCCAATTGGTACCGAATTCAAATTCCATAATAATTCCTGTAGCAACACCAATTGCGAAATTAATTCCGAAAAGCTTCATCCAAAATTTGGTGATTTCTTTCCACTTTTCATCGCCTGTTTTCACATAAATGGTTTCCATGATGGCAATGATAAAGGTAATTCCTAAAGTGAGCGGAACAAAAAGCCAATGGTACATTGCTGTAAGTGCAAATTGCGCTCTGCTCCAATTGACCAATTCCCAGTCTATATTATTCATAGTTGTAATATTTCTATTTTTTAATTTTTGTCAAAGTATTTTGCAAATATTCTATTCTTTGTTCGTTACTCTCAAAATTAGTCTTAAGAAAATCCTTAAAGAAAAACATCTTAAGAATTCCGAACATGATAAATAGTTTAATAACAGCAATGATCCAAAGAGATTTACTTTCTTTTGACATAATGCTAAAACCATGTTTATAGAGTTTTACTAACTCGATAAAAGGAAACAATAAAAAGTTATAGAAAGTTTGCATTGTTGAAAAATCAAAAATTTATGATGAAAAAAAACTTTAATTTCCACAATACAAAGTTA
Organism: uncultured Cloacibacterium sp.; assembly: GCA_964530915.1. Taxonomy (GTDB): domain Bacteria; phylum Bacteroidota; class Bacteroidia; order Flavobacteriales; family Weeksellaceae; genus Cloacibacterium. Next base: position 15,488 of record CAZHCK010000058.1, read on the forward strand.
AGCTAGGAATGCTCAAACTTCTTGGTTTACAAAACGGGGAAAATGGTAATAATTATTTATTTAGATTTTTTCTAAAATCTATAGGAGAAACTCCAGCATTGGATTTAAAGAATTTAGTAAAATAGGAATTGTCTTCAAAATTAAGCTCAAAAGCAATCTGCGAAATGGTAGATTGAGTATTAACCAATAATCTCTTAGCTTCTAAGATGATTCTGTTTCTAATCATTTCCCCAGCTGTTTTACCCGTAATAAATTTACAAACGGAATTTAGATAATTTGGAGTAACAGCTAATTGATCTGCGTAAAATTTGGGATAATGTTCTTCTTTGAAATACTTTTCAAGTGATCCTTCAAATTTTCTTACCAAATTATTTTGAGTATAATTAAAATTATTTTGTTCTACTAATTTTATATCTTCAGAAATTAATAGTAAAATTTCTAAAATGCACAATTTTGTAAGTTC
>CAZHCK010000059.1:0-5144 GCA_964530915.1 uncultured Cloacibacterium sp.
CAAAAAACAATTGGCAGTGTTCAATGGTACTGTTTGGAGTTTCTGGAAACCTTAATAAACTTAAACAATTTAATCTTACAAAAGTCCGATGATTCTCATCGGACTTTTTGATTTTTGGACAAGACAATCAGAAGAATAATCATAAGACTATTGCTAGATACTTGCAGGATACTTGCTACATATTATTATAAAAAAGTATGAATCATTACTTTCAATTCAACGCTCCTAATCTTCTAAATAAAAACAAATAACTTTTCTATTTCAAAAACAAAATTCATTTTTTACCTAGCAATAAATTTATTTTGTAACTTCACGTTTTAAATAAAAACCAATCATGAAAAAACTATTTTTTCTTTTAGTTCTGGCTTTTGCGTTATTACAATTTTTTCAAATTGATAAAACCAATCCGCCAGTTGATAAAAACATGGATTTTTTAACCATTAAAAAAACACCTGAAGACGTAGCTCAATTAATTAAAACAAGCTGCTATGATTGTCACTCAAACGAATCTGTATATCCTTGGTACACCAATATTCAACCATTCGGTTGGTTGGTAAAAGACCATATAGATGAAGGAAGAAAAGAACTTAATTTTTCTACATTTGCCACTTACGAACCTTTGAGACAAGCTAAAAAACTTAAAAAATCTGCTCACGAAATAGAAGAAGGCAAAATGCCGTTAGAATCTTACCTTCTCATTCATCAAGATGCAAAACTTACCCATGAACAAAAACAAAAACTACAGGCGTATTTCATTTCTATAAAGGAAGTAACTGCGATGATGAACAATCTAACAGACGAGCAACTAAAAATTAAGGAAGAATAATTTGATAGACCAAAATAAATTTTACCTCTTTTACGACGGAGACTGTGGTTTCTGCAATTTTTGGGTACATTGGATTTTAAAAAACGACTCCAAAGAACAGTTTCTATTTGCTTCTTTACAAGGAAAATTTGGACAAGAATTTCTAAAACAAAGAGGTTTAGAACAAAAAAACCTCAACACCATTTATCTATGGAAGCCAGAAAAATATTATCTCAACAAATCTAATGCAGCCATTACCATTGCAGAAAAATTAGGTGGAATATATTCATTAGCATCAATTTTTAAAATCATTCCTAGATTTTTGAGAGATGGGGTTTATGATTTTATTGCAAGAAATCGCCATCGATTAATAAAGAATTCTTGCGCTATACTCACACCAGAACAACAGAAAAAATTCATAGACTAATTACCTAAATTAGTGCTTTATCATTCTAATCACTATCTTTGCAATTATGGAATACAATACACAAAGAACTCGTCTCCATTTACCAGAATATGGTCGTAATATTCAGCAGCTCGTAGAGCGTTGCAAGGAACTTCCTACCAAAGAAGAACGCAACGAAATGGCTGCCGCAATTGTAGATTTCATGGGGCAGAGAAATCCGCACCTTCGTGACGAGGAAAATTATAAACATAAACTTTGGGATCATCTTTTTATATTAGCAGAGTATGACTTAGATGTAGATGCTCCCTACCCTTTCCCTACCAGAGAAGAATTGGCACAGAAACCCAATAAAATGGAGTACCCAAAACTTCAGGGAGATTATAAATTCTATGGCAAAAGTATCCTTCAATTGATAGACAAAGCCATAGAACTAGAAGATGGAGAAGAAAAAGAAGCTTTGATAGAAGTGATTGCCAATAACATGAAGAAATCTTATAATGTGTATAATAAAGAACACGTACAAGATGAGGTAATCTTCCGTCACTTAAAGGAACTATCAGAAAACAGATTAGACCTTACTAGTATAGATTCTCTCGAAAAAAGTAGAATTTATTACTCTACCAACAAGAATAAAAACCAAAAAAACAACCCTAAAAAACGTTTCAACAACCATAATAAAAACCGAAAAAGATAATGAGTGAAGCATTTCAAATAAGAGGAGGAAAAAAATTACACGGCGAAATCACACCACAAGGTGCCAAAAATGAAGCGTTGCAAATTCTTTGTGCAGTGCTTTTAACTGACGAAGAAGTGAGAATTAAAAACATTCCAGATATTCATGATGTAAACCGTCTTATAGAAATTCTGGGAGATTTTGGGGTGAAGATTACTAAAAATGCGCACGGTGATTATACCTTCAAAGCAGACCAAGTTAACTTTGACTACATAAAATCTAAAGAATTTAAAAAAGATGGAGCCAAATTACGTGGGTCTATCATGATTCTTGGACCTATGCTTGCTAGATTTGGTGAAGCATATATGCCAACTCCGGGTGGTGACAAAATTGGAAGAAGAAGATTAGACACTCACTTTCAAGGATTTGTAGAACTCGGAGCAGAATTTCATTATGACGATACTGAATATTTCTATACTTTAAAGGCTAAAGAACTTCGCGGTAAATTTATTTTATTAGAAGAAGCTTCTGTAACAGGAACTGCTAATATTATTATGGCTGCTGTTTTAGCCAAAGGAAAAACCAGAATTTACAATGCAGCGTGTGAACCTTACCTTCAGCAATTATGCAGAATGCTCAATAGAATGGGCGCAAAAATTGAAGGAATTGGCTCAAATTTATTAACCATCGAAGGCGTTTCTCATCTCCATGGAACAGAGCACACAATGCTTCCAGATATGGTAGAAATTGGTTCTTGGATTGGTCTTGCAGCAATGACACGTTCTGAAATGACCATTAAAAATGTACATTGGAACCAATTAGGAATTATCCCGAATGTTTTCAGAAAATTAGGAATTCAATTGGAACAAAGCGGTGATGACATCTATATTCCAGAACAAGAACACTATAAAATTCAAAAATTTATTGACGGTTCTATTTTGACGGTTTCAGATGCACCTTGGCCAGGATTTACACCAGATTTATTATCTATCGTTTTGGTAGTGGCTACTCAAGCCAAAGGAACTGTTTTGATTCACCAAAAAATGTTTGAATCGAGATTATTCTTTGTAGATAAATTGATTGATATGGGCGCTCAGATTATTCTGTGTGATCCTCACAGAGCAACTGTAGTAGGTCTTAACCATGAATTCCCATTGCGTGGAACCAATATGACTTCGCCAGATATTAGAGCAGGAAACGCACTTCTTATCGCAGCACTTTCTGCAGAAGGAAAATCAATCATTCATAACATTGAGCAAATTGACAGAGGTTATGAAAACATTGATGGAAGACTAAAAGCTATAGGAGCAGACATCGAAAGAATTCAATTATAAAAGAAAACGCAACTTTTTCAAGTTGCGTTTTTTATTTCTTCATAAAAGCATTTTCATACTTTTCAATCCAATCTTTCGGAGTCATTTTTCGAGCCAATTCACCTATCAATTCATAAGGAATATCTTCAGGTTTTTTGAAACGCATACAAGATTTCCCCATGTCTAGTTTCTTTTTAGAATGTTTCGGAAACTCTTCTTGAAACCAATGCAGAAGTTTTTCGTCTGCATAAATTCCCATGTGATAAAGATTGATAGAATTTTTCTGCGAAGCTATATTGAGAAAAGGAAGTGGCAATTCTGGAGTACAATGATAACCTTTAGGATAAATACTTTTCGGAACTACGTAACCAATCATTCCATAGCTCAGTTGTTCTTCGAAACCATTGGGCAAATTTTCAGAAATAATTTTTCTCAATTTTTCTATGGGTTCTTTTCTCTCTTCGGGAAGATTTTCTAAATATTGTTGAACAGATTGGGCTTCTATTTTCATTTTCAATTTTTATCAAATTTAAAAATAAATCAATACATTACCTCTTCGATATACCACTACTTCATCAAAAAATTTCATTACTTTTGTGCTACAAAATTTCAGATATGCCAAAAACATCAGTAAGAGCAGGAAGAATGCCTGCTTCACCAATTAGAAAGTTAGTTCCTTATGCAATTGCTGCTAAAGCAAAAGGCACAAAAGTGTATCACCTGAACATTGGTCAACCAGACATCGAAACACCAAAAACCGCTCTTGATGCACTGAAAAATATCGATTTAAAAGTTCTAGAATATGCCCTTTCTGAAGGAAATTTAGAATACAGAAAACAATTAGAAAAATATTACCATTCTCTTGGTTTTACCGATTTAACTACGGATAATTTCATCGTAACCAATGGTGGTTCAGAAGCATTAAATTTTGCACTTTCCGTATTATGCGATGACGGAGACGAAATCATTATTCCAGAACCTTATTACGCGAATTATAACGGATTTACCAATGCTATTGGAATAAAAGTAGTAGCTGTTCCTTCTACTATTGATACTGGTTTTGCTTTACCTTCTATTGAAGAATTTGAAAAGAAAATTACAGATAAAACAAGAGCAATTATCGTTTGTAACCCCGGAAATCCTACTGGTTATCTATATACCAGAGAAGAATTACAAAAATTAGCAGAAATTGCTTTGAAACATGACATCGTAATTATTTCTGACGAAGTTTACAGAGAATATGTTTATGATGGCGAGAAGCAAGTATCTATGTTAGAATTTCCAGAAATTGCAGAACATTCTATCATCATTGATTCAGAATCTAAGCGTTATTCTATGTGTGGCGTAAGAATTGGCTGTTTAGTTACTCGTTCTAAAACACTTCATGATGCTGCTATGAAATTTGCTCAGGCAAGACTTTCTCCAGTGCTTATTGGTCAGATTTTAGCAACTGCAGCGCATGATAATGATGCAGAATACATTCAGTCGGTTCGCGAAGAATATACCAAACGTAGAAATCTTTTGGTAGAATTATTAAACGAAATTCCGGGTGTGAAATGCCCAACTCCAAAAGGGGCTTTTTACTGTGTAGCAGAATTACCAGTAGAAGATGCAGATGATTTTGCACAGTGGTTACTCGAACATTTTTCTGACAATGGCGAAACTGTAATGGTAGCTCCAGCTTCAGGTTTTTATTCGGTTCCAGAACTCGGAAAAAAACAAGTAAGAATTGCTTACGTTCTAAAAGAAGAAGACTTGCGAAGAAGCGTAGAATTACTGAAAATCGCTTTAGAGCAATACAAAAAATAAAATTTTTAAAAACGAACTTCGGTTCGTTTTTTTTTGATTTAATCAATTTCCTTTTCGCAAAACTTATTTTCAGTAAATTTGTAAAAATTAGAAACTGAAGGCTTCGCAAATACTTTGCAGTCAAAAAGACTTTTGAAA
>CAZHCK010000059.1:5154-15794 GCA_964530915.1 uncultured Cloacibacterium sp.
CTACTTTTCCAAAAGAGTGATATCATCACAAATTGGTGATTGACCACAGATAATTCAAAAAGTATAATTTCCGCCTTTGTCATTACTGGCGTTGGATGGAAAAAATGAAAATTCAAGAAAATATCTCTTTAAAGAATTACAATACTTTTGGTGTAGAAGCAAAAGCGCATTATTTTGCCGAAGTACATGATTTACACGAGCTAAAATATGCCACAGAATTTGCCAAAATCAATCATTTTAAAATCCTTTTTTTAGGTGGCGGTAGTAATTTACTCTTTACCCAAGATTTTGATGGATTGGTGATTAAATTAAATTTAAAAGGGATTTCCGAAGAAATTTTAGACGAAAATCACGTACTTGTTTCTGCAAAAGCAGGTGAAAACTGGCATGAATTTGTACTCTACACGCTTTCTAAAAATTATGGCGGATTAGAAAATCTTTCGCTCATTCCGGGAAATGTGGGAACTTGTCCTATTCAGAATATTGGTGCTTATGGAACAGAAATTAAAGACCATTTCGTTTCTTGCAAAGCTCTAAATTTAGAAACTTCAGAAATTGAGGAATTATCTTTGGAAGATTGCAAATTTGGTTATAGAGATTCTATCTTTAAAACTTCTGCCAAAGGAAAATATGTAATTGTAAAAGTAATGTTTAAACTGACTACCCAAAACCATCACATCAAAACAGAATACGGCGCAATTTCTACAGAATTAAAAAATTTAGGAATTGAAAATCCTACTATTCAAGAGGTTTCTAAAGCTGTAATTAATATCAGACAAAGCAAACTACCCAATCCTGCCGAAATTGGAAACGCTGGAAGTTTCTTCAAAAACCCAAGCATTCCTTTGACACAATTTGAAAATTTAAAAGAAAAATTTTCTGAAATTCAAGGATATGCAAATGGTGATTGGGTAAAAGTTCCTGCAGGTTGGCTCATAGAAAATGCAGGCTGGAAAGGCAAACAAATAGGAAACGTAGCTTCTCATAAATTACAAGCCTTGGTCATCATTAACGCCACTGGAAACGCATCAGGAAAAGAAATTTACGATTTCTCTACCCAGATTATTGAGTCTGTAAAAGAAAAATACGGAATAGAACTCGAAAGAGAAGTCAATATTTTATAGAATTATCAATAAAATCAATTGATTAATTCGTCACATTGAATCTCAGAAAACTAATCACTAATGCTTATATTTGCGCAAAATTAAAAGTAAAAATGTCTGAAATTAAACTCAATACAATTCCTGAAGCAATAGAAGACCTTAAAAATGGTAAAGTAATCATCGTAGTAGATGATGAAAACCGTGAAAATGAAGGAGATTTTCTTTCTGCTGCCGAACTTACCACTCCAGAAATCATCAATTTTATGACCATTCATGGTCGTGGATTAATCTGTACACCTCTTCCTGAAAAAAGATGTGATGAACTAGGCCTTGAAGCTATGGTCTCTAGAAGTACAGACCCGAAAGAAACCGCTTTTACAGTTTCTATCGATTTATTAGGAGACGGTGTTTCTACAGGAATTTCGGCTAGTGACAGAGCAAAAACAATTTTGGCTTTGATGGATGAAAAAACCAAGCCGACAGATTTTATGAGACCTGGTCACATTTTTCCGCTTCGTGCAAAAACGGGAGGTGTTTTAAAAAGAGCTGGTCATACAGAAGCTGCGATTGATTTAACCAAATTAGCTGGATTGAAAGAAGGTGGTGTCATCTGCGAAATCATGAACGAAGATGGAACCATGGCAAGATTACCAGAATTGGTGGTTTTGGCTAAAAAATTAGACCTTAAAATCATTTCAATCGAAGATTTAATCAATTACCAATTGAAAAAAGGTGATTTGGTAAACGAAATAGAGTCTAGAAGAGTAAAAACAGCTTTCGGTGAGTTTGATTTCCATGCTTTCCAAGAAAAACATACAGACCAAATTCACTTTGCATTAACCAAAGGAAATTGGGAAATAGATGAACCAGTTTTGGTGAGAGTTCAGTCTTCTAGTGCTTATTTTGATGTTTTAAGCAGATTGATTAACGGTGAAAATCCTCAACTGGAGAAAGTAACCAATATGATTAATGCAGAAGGAAAAGGCGCACTTATTTTCATCAATAATGTGTCTAATGCAGAACTCACGATGAGAAAATTACAACAATTCCTGAATTATCAAGACGGACAAGTTGCAAGACCTACTCTTACTGCTAACTTCATAGAATACGGAATTGGAACTCAAATTCTTAAAAAATTAGGCATCACCAATTTCAGAGTGATTACTCAAAACCCTAATCAGAAACCACTTGTTGCTGGTTACGGTGTAGAAATTACCGAAATGGTACAGATGTAAAATCTTAAAAATATGAACCGAAAATAGCGTAGAAATTTCTACGCTATTTTTATATCCTCGAAACTGTGAAATCCGTTTAAGAAATCTTTCACATTCATTCGTTTTTTTCCTTCTAACTGAACTTCTGTTGGCTGATAAAAGCCATCTTTGGTATAAATTCTAAAAATATTTTTAGAAATTTCTAAAGTTCCAGCCGTTTTCTGATGTTCTGAAACTTCAAAAGTTCCTGCATAAATCTTCAAACCTTTTGTTTCTTCACCGATTTTCAAAGTGGTAAAAGCGCAAGGATAAGGCGACATTCCTCTGATGAAATTGTGAACCTTAACCGTTTCTTGATTCCAATGAATTCTCGTGTCTTCTTTGAAAATTTTGAAAGCATTTTTAGGTTCTGCTACTTGTGGTTGGGGTTGTTCTGTGATAGAATTTTCGGCTAAACCATCTAATGTTTTCACTACCAGTTTTGCACCCATTTCCATCAATCGATCATGCAAACTTCCTGCATTTTCATCTGGTGAAATAGGCAATTCTTCTTGCAAAAGAATGTTTCCTTCATCTATTTTTTCGTTGATAAAAAATGTAGTTGCACCCGTTTTTTCTTCGCCGTTAATAATCGCAAAATTGATTGGAGCTGCACCTCTATAATCTGGCAATAAACTTGCGTGAAGATTGAAAGTTCCCATTTTTGGCATTTCAAATAATACTTTTGGCATCATTCTAAAGGCAACCACCACGAAAACATCTGCCTCAAGTTTTTTCAATTCTTCCAAAAACTCTGGATTTCTGAGTTTCTCTGGCTGAAAAACAGGCAAATTATTTTCTACGGCGTATTTTTTAACAGGAGATTCGGTTAATTTTTGTCCTCGACCTGAAGGTTTATCTGCAACGGTAACTACTCCCACAATTTCGTGATGAGAATGATGAATTGCTTCTAATGATTTAGCGGCAAAATCTGGCGTCCCGAAAAAAACAACTTTTAAATTTTTCATTTTTATAAGAATCTTCTTTTTACAAAGAATTATTTAATGGTATATGTTCTAAAATCTAACATTCTAATTTTTCCTAAATCAAGCAAAAAGATAAGCACTTCTTGAATTTTTTCTCTGGAATATTCTAACAAAATTGCATTCAAATCATCTAAAGTAGCGGGTTTTTGTTGTAGAATATCTAGGATTTGTCTTTCTGCACTAATAGGATTGGTTTTAGGGTTATTGGCGGTGCAAACATAGCAATTTCCGCAGTTTTTCGCCTCTTTTTCGCCGAAATAAGTAAGAATAAGTTTCATTTTACAGCAATCGTGATTTCTGGTATAAAACTTCATTTCTTCCCATTTCTGCAATTTATTTTTCTGAATTTGCTCGAAAAGATTCCACCATTTCCCAGAAAAAGATCGGTCTTCTCTAGGTTTCAAAAATCTGATAGAATCTAAACTCCCGTCTAGATAATCTAGATATCCTTTTTGGTGAATTTCTTTCAATCTTTCTTTGAGTTCTTGAGCGCCAACTCCTAATTTTTTGCAAGTATTCGCTTCGCTAAACTGCACTCTGTGCGTAGATAAACCGTCAACACATCTGAGCAATAATTCTATGAAATAACTGTCTTTTCTCTGCAAATTTTCTAAATCACTTACCTCAAATTTCAATTCTAAAGTAGATGAATTTTTAGAAGTATTGAGATAAATTAACTCTTGATTATGCAGAAAATTAAGCACATTTCTAATCTTGGCTTGAGAGATTTTAGTAAAATTTTGAATTTTAGAAATATTCAGCTCAAAAACATTTTCCGGCAATTCATTTTCTGCAATCATAAAAGTAGAATACAGATAAGAAATTACTTTCAAAAACTCTGATTTAGAAGGAGTTTGATTATAAAAAACATCATCCAAATTCAGTAATTCTTGCTCGTTCCAAAGTAAAAAAGCATAACTTTTCTCTCCATCTCTACCTGCTCTTCCGATTTCCTGATAGTAGTTTTCTAATGAGGGTGCTGGTGAAAAATGAATTACAAATCTCACATTTTCCTTATCAATTCCCATCCCAAAAGCGTTGGTAGAAATCAATACATTCCGATTGCTTTTGAGCCATTTTTCTTGCTTATGATGCTTTTCTTTCACAGAAAGTCCTGCGTGAAAAAAATCTACATTTTTGAGTTTATTTTTCTGTAAAAATTCTGTTAAATTTTCTGCTTCCTTTCTTGTTCTCGTATAAATAATCCCTGAGTTTTGGTTGTGTTTTAGCAAATCTAAAACTCTCTGGTATTTATCTGCTACCTCATCATTAAAAATGCTGATATTATCTCTTTTAAAACTTTTTCTAAAAATTTGATATTGAGTAAATCCTAATTTTAGTTTAATGTCTTCTAGAACTTTTGGAGTTGCTGTAGCAGTTAGCGCAAGGCAAGGAACGTTCTTAAAAAGTGTTCTAAAATTTTTAATATTTTGATAACTCGGTCTGAAATCTTGTCCCCATTCAGAAATACAGTGTGCTTCGTCTACCGCAATAAATGAAATCTGAATTTCTTCTATTCTTTCTAAAAACTGACGATTCTGAAGTCTTTCTGGAGAAATATAAAGCAATTTGGTAATTCCTTCTATGCATCTGCCGTAAATTTCTTCTTGTTGCAATTCATCTAATTCAGAACTTAAATATTCTGCTTCTATTCCTTTTAACTTCAACTGCTGAACTTGGTCTTTCATTAATGCCAAAAGTGGAGAAATCACCAAACAAGTGCCTTCTAAAACCAAAGCTGGGAGCTGATAACAAAGAGATTTACCACCACCAGTTGGTAAAAGCGCAATGGTATCTTTACCTGCAATAACCGCATGAATGATGTCTTGTTGTGAATCTCTGAAATCTTGATACCCCCAAAAATGAGTAAGGGTTTTCTGTGTGAGTTCAGCTAAATGATGAGAAGATTGCATTCGGTAAATTTAAGAATTTAGTTTAAAATTTTGCATAAAAAAAGCTGCGATAAACGCAGCTTTTAGTATTGATTTTAAAATTATTTTTTAATGATTAACTTCGTAGGAATATCATTTTTTGGTATAGAATTCCATTCAGAATCAAGAACGTATTTTACTTGAACTTTTCTGTCTTGTAATCTTTCTTCATCAGATGCTGATTCTGCTACTTTAGCTTCAGATTCACCCACTCCTTTTGATTTAATTTGAGATGGGTCTACTCCTCTTTTTTCTAATTCTTTCACTACTTCTGCAGCTCTAGCTCTAGAAAGTGCTAAGTTATAAGCATCTGAACCTTTTTTATCAGTATGACCGATTAATAAATAAGTACCACCTTGAGAACTTTTGATAATTTGAGCAGCTAAATCTAATTTAGAATAAGATTCTGGTCTTACTGTAGCCTTATTGAAATTAAATAAAACATCTCTTAATGCAAGTTCTATATCTGTAGCTAATTTACTTTTATCTACTGCAACTACTTTAGGACAACCGTTATTTTCTACAGGACCAGGAACGGTAACACATTTATCATTTAAGTCTATTACTCCATCTAAATCTGCATCTAGTGCAACACCAGCTCCATCTACTCTTGCTCCAACTGGAGTATCTAATTGTCTATCCCAATCGTCACAAACTCCATCATTATCTGTATCACCTTTTTTACAAACTTCTACATCTACATTCTTGTTATCTAAAACATCTAGTTTATAATAAATTTCTTGTAATGGATCATGCCACATCAAGTGTGATTGGTGTTTTCCTAGTTTTAAGGAAATACCTAAAGTTGCGTTGAAAAAATTATCAGAAACTTGGTCTTCTCTTAAGTTTATAGGGCTATCATAACCATTATAACCTAGGTCTTCGCTTCCTAAATAATTACCACCACCATCAAAAGAATCATCTCCAGTTACTACGTACATTACTCTACCTTCAATATCAATTCTTCTATTTACTTTAAATTTAACACCAGCTCCAGCTTGTCCGAAAAGTGAACCTACTGAAAATCCATTATCAGTAATTAATGGCGCAGAAGAAGAGCCTTCATCTTGTCTGTATGCTTTATAAGATAAAGCACCAATACCTGCATAACCATGTAACGCCCATCTGTATGGAGAATGATTATCTACTCTTCTTAGTAAATTAGAGAAGTTAATATCTCCTATTAAAGATATAGATTGATACTTAGTTTTAGCACCTACATTAGTAGCTACAGTACCTTCATCTATCTTAGCTAAACCTTGTTTAGTTTCTCCTAAGTCATATTGAAGGTTTAAACCAAAAGCATGGGTTATAGCTTTATCTATACTTAAATATGCAGAGTAACCAAATAGATTTTTGCCTGCTCCATTTTTTATTGAAGTTAAATCTCCTGATTGAATTAATGGAACTCCAAAACCAGCAGAGATTGACCAATCATTAAATTTTTTATCTTTTTGTGTAAAAGGTTTATTTTGATCTCCTACATAAAAGTTATCTTTTTGTTGTGCTGTAACTGACAAAGGCAGAAGAATTGCTAATGTCAAAGTTGCAAAATTTATTTTCATGATGTTGTATTTTTAAATTGAAAGATTAAAATTATTGAGCCGCTTTGAAATAAACTCTTCTGTTGGCTTCATTTTTCCATTCTGGACACTTAGTAGCAGGGTTACATTCTGGATATTTAAGGTCTTTTTCACCTCTACCTTCTGTAATAAGAATGTCTGGATTCACCCCTTTACTAACTAAATAATTCTTCACTGCATTTGCTCTTCTTTGAGATAAATCAAAGTTATAGTTATCAGACGCTCTAGTATCAGTACCACCGATTACATAGAACTTAACTGTAGAATTTAGCTTTTTAATAATTTCTGCAGCATTGTCTAACTTAGCATAAGACTGAACTCTGATTACGTCTTTATTAAGTTCAAATTCAATTCCTTCAAATCTATTAATTTCTTCAATAATTTCAAGAGTTTCGTCTACTAAGTAAGGACAACCTTTATTTTTAGCAAGACCTGGAACTGTTACACAAGCATCGTTTAAGTCTATTACTCCATCTAAGTCCATATCTAATGCTTTACCTGCACCATCTACTCTAGCTCCTATTGGTGTATCTAACTCACGATCCCAATCATCACAAACGCCATCTTTATCAGCATCTCCTCTTTCACAAATGATAGGTTCTACTGATCTACTGTCTAAAGCAACTATTTTTCTAAGCGCTTCATTTTGGGCATCATACCAAGATAAATGGGTATTATGCTTTCCTAATTTTATAGTCACCCCTACATTTGCTACAATCATATTATCCGAGAAATTTCTCTTAATTTGATTGTAAACGCCATCTGCGGTCTCACCTCCTCCATCAAATTCATCATCACCGGAAATGATATACATAACTCTAGTGTCAATATCAATTCTTCTTGATAGATTATATTTTACACCAGCTCCTCCTTGATAAAAGAACGAGTCTATTCCAAAGGACTGCTTAAACTTTTGATAATTTTCATCTATCGTATTTCCGTTTGGCAATGTAGACAAAGGTTTGTCATCATCTCTTTCGAATTCATAACCTTGTAAACCAATACCTGCATAACCATGTAGAGACCATCTAAAAGATGATTTATTGTCTGTTCTTCTAAAAAAATTAGAAAAATTAACGTCACCTAATAAGTTTACTTGATTGTATCTAGTTGTAGCCACTCCTAAACCATAAGAAGGTCTGGTAATAATTCTACCAGTTTGCTTGGTTTCACCAGTTTGGTATAGTAGTTCTAACCCAAATTTATCACTAATTTGTTTAGCTAATCCTACATAAGCATTCCATCCGAAATTTTTTCCATCTTGGTTGAGAGAAGTTAAATCGCCGTGGTGCATAATAGATGTACCACCTCCTAAAGTGATTGCCCAATCATTATACCTTTTAGCTTTGTTGTCAAATTTTGACACTTTAGCAGAGCCAGAGGTGAACGTATTGGGATACACACTATTCTCTTTGTTATCTTGAGCTAAGAATAAGCTAGGAAAAGATAACAATAGTGTTAATAAACCTAATTTCATATTTGTGTTTTTATTTTATATTCAAACTATCTAGTAGAGCCTTAGAAAATTCCCTTTCACATAAATGCTTATGATGAGGGATTTTCAGTTTCTTAGATTCAAAATTAATATTGTTAAATGTTACAATATCAATATCTATTATCCTATCAATATAACCTCCTACTGCAGATGAATCAAGCTCTCTTCCCATATCTTTTTCTATAGATTTCACAGCATTTAGGAAACTATAGGGCGAGATTGTGGTAGTTAAGCCTATTGCAATATTACGAAAAATATTTGTACTTTCAAACTCTATTGGTTGAGTTTCTATCATTTCTGATGTTTTTATAATTTTTCCCAAGCAATTTTCTATTTTTGCAATCGCTTGGTTTAAATTAGACTTGGTATCTCCTAAATTGCTACCTAGTAACAAAACCACATAATGTAACGACATATTATTGAATAATTAAGTTCTCAAGATTATTATGAAAGATTTTATAAAAAATGTATTTGCAAATATAGTAGCCATTCTTTTAATCGGAATAGTTTTATTTGGATTTATGGTATTGTTTTTTGTTGCAAGTGCAATGAGCAGTGACCAAAAACCTTACGTAGATAGTAACTCTGTTCTTACCCTCAATTTTAACGGAAACGTTATCGATTCTTACACCGAAAAAGAAGAAAGCATCTTCGATTTTGGTCAAAGCAAAGATGTACTGCTGTTAGATGTAATTAAAGCTATTAACAATGCTAAAAATGATGAAAAAATCAAAGGCATAAGTATAGAAGTTGATGAATTACCAGCAGGAATTACTCAAGTAGACGATATAAGAGCTGCCATCGAAGATTTTAAAAAATCAGGAAAATTCGTGTATGCTTACGGAAATAACATGTCACAAAAATCCTATTATTTAGCTTCAGTAGCAGATAAAGTATACCTTAATCCCGTGGGAATGATAGAACTCAAAGGAATGTCTACAGAAGTAACTTTCTTAAAAGATTTTGCCGCAAAATACGGAATTGGTGTAGATGTAATCAGACACGGAAAATTCAAAGCTGCAGTAGAACCATTTATCAGAAATGATATTTCTCCTGAAAACAAAGAGCAACTTTCTACACTTCTCAATGACATTTGGGGAAATATATCTACTAAAATTAAAGTTTCTAGAAAACTAGACGATGCTACTTTCAAAACCGCAGTAGACAGTTTATATGGCTTTATGCCAGAATTAGTCGTGAAAAATAAATTGGCAGACCAACTGTTACAGAAATCTGAATACGAAAACCTAATTAAAAAACAACTCAAGTTAAAGTCTGACGAAAAAATCAACAGAATTTC
The DNA here is from genome assembly GCA_964530915.1 of uncultured Cloacibacterium sp. Taxonomy (GTDB): domain Bacteria; phylum Bacteroidota; class Bacteroidia; order Flavobacteriales; family Weeksellaceae; genus Cloacibacterium. The sequence continues at coordinate 14,806 of CAZHCK010000059.1, forward strand.
TGTAAATAAATATATCAATGCTTTAGACGAAGAGGAAAGCAATGACAACAAGATTGCCGTTCTCTACGCTGCCGGAGAAATCTTCAATGGTGATGAATATCAAAATATTCACTCTGAAAAATATGTAGAATATATCAAAGATTTAGCAGAAGATGATGACATAAAAGCAGTAGTTTTACGCGTAAATTCACCTGGTGGAAGCGGAAATGCTTCAGACGAAATCCTATTTGAATTACAACAACTTAAACTCAAAAAACCTTTAGTGGTTTCTTTCGGTGATTATGCAGCTTCTGGTGGTTATTATATCTCTATGGCAGCTGATAAAATCTATTCTTCGCCTAACACTTTAACGGGTTCTATCGGTGTTTTTGGCATGATTATGAATTTTAAAGATTTAGCCAATAGAAACGGTATTCGTTCTGACATTGTTTCAACTAACGCGAATTCGCAAGTTTACTCACCACTTTCTGGAGCAGCTCCTGGAACCATCCCTATTTTAACCAAAAGCGTAGAAAGCACCTATAAAAGATTTGTGTATTTTGTAACTCAAAACAGAAAAAAATCTTTTGAACAGATTGACGCAATTGGCGGTGGTAGAGTTTGGAGCGGAACCAGAGCAAAGCAATTAGGCTTGGTAGACGAATTAGGCTCACTTCAACAAGCAATTAATTATGCTGCTACCAAAGCAAAATTGAAAGACTATTCACTAGACAGTTATCCTAGAAAATCTAACCCACTAGAAGAATTATTCAAACAAACTGAGGAAGATGAAATCGCTGCAAGAGTAATTTCTAAAAAAGTAGGAAAAGAAAATTATGAACTCTTCCAAAAAATAACCAATCCGAAACTGAATAACGGAATACAAATGGCACTACCTTATCAGATTACGATTAAATAGCAAAACATTTCCATCCATATTAAAACGAAATCGCCGTTTCAAAAATTTTGAAACGGCGATTTTAATTTTTTATAAAATATATCTTATGATC
>CAZHCK010000060.1:0-15650 GCA_964530915.1 uncultured Cloacibacterium sp.
AAATAGCATTTACCACTTCATAAGAGAGAATTTTATACTTGGGAAACTCATCTCTAATCTCTTTGCTGAGGAAAGGAATAATGTTTCTATTTTTAAAATTTACCGCTTCTCCATCACTATCATACTCGAAAATCTGTCGGCCTCTCATCAAAAAAAGAATCAGCAATACAACAGGAAGCAGGACAAATAAAATACTTTCGTTACCGAACATTGCCAATCTGGTTTTTTCTAAAATAAAACCAGCTAAACCTATCACAATCAATACATTAATTAACGTAAGAACAAAATTATAAATAGGTATTCTACTTCTATTACTTAATCTCATTGGTTGGTTTTTAGTTTATTGTTTTTTATGATGCGTCGTTCAGAACCTCTTTTTTATCAATATCTGGGTCTTCTACAACTAAGTTTTCTAAAATGAAAGTTTGTCTATCTGGAGTGTTTTTACCCATGTAAAACTCTAACAAATCATTAATGGTACTGTCTTTACCAATGACTACTGGTTCTAGACGAATATCTTTCCCTATGAAATGTTTAAATTCATCAGGTGAAATTTCTCCCAAACCTTTGAATCGGGTGATTTCTGGATTTTTGCCTAATTCATTCAGTGCTTTCAAACGTTCCTCTTCAGAATAGCAATATCTGGTTTCCTTTTTATTTCTCACCCTGAAAAGTGGAGTTTGCAAAATATACAAATGTCCATTTTTAATTAAATCGGGAAAAAATTGTAAGAAAAAAGTAATCATCAACAATCGAATGTGCATACCGTCTACATCGGCATCGGTAGCTATGATAACATGATTGTATCGCAAATCTTCTAAACTATTTTCAATATTTAGTGCCGCTTGAAGAAGGTTAAATTCTTCGTTCTCATAAACAATTTTCTTGGTCAAACCATAGCAGTTGAGTGGCTTTCCTTTCAATGAAAACACCGCCTGAGTTTCTACATCTCTTGATTTAGTAATAGAACCAGACGCAGAGTCTCCCTCGGTAATGAAAATCATGGTTTCAGATTTTCTAGAAGCTTTTTGGTCATTGTAGTGTTGTCTACAATCTCTCAATTTTTTATTGTGAAGCGAAACTTTTTTCGCTCTTTCTCTCGCCAATTTCTGAATTCCCGAAAGTTCTTTTCTTTCTCTTTCAGAAATGATGATTTTTCTTAAAATTGCTTCGGCAACTTCTGGATTTTTGTGTAAAAAATTATCAAGTTTATTTTTTAAGAAATCTACCACAAAAGTTCTTACAGAAGGACCATTGGGACCAATATCGTTAGAACCCAATTTGGTTTTGGTTTGAGACTCGAAAACGGGTTCCTCTACATTAATCGAAATAGCGGCAATAATAGATTTTCTAATATCTGCCGCTTCAAAGTTTTTATTAAAAAATTCTCTTATCGTTTTTACATACGCTTCACGGAAAGCATTAAGATGCGTTCCACCTTGTGTAGTATTTTGTCCGTTTACGAAAGAGAAATAGGTTTCTGTTTGTGATTTATCAGAATGGGTAATCGCGAGTTCTATATCTTCATCATTCAAGTGAACAATTGGATACAGAATTTCGCCTTCTAATTCTTCTTCCAACAGGTCTTTTAATCCGTTTTCAGAGTAATACGTTTCTCCGTTAAAGATAATTTTAAGCCCCGGATTCAGATAAGCGTAATTGCGAAGCATTCTTTCGATATACTCTTTTCTGAATTTGAAATGCGTGAAAATACTGTAATCAGGAATAAAAGAAATTTCGGTTCCATTTCTGTCTGAAGTATCGGTTTCTGGATGGTTTTCGGTGATGTTTCCTTTCGAAAACTCTGCCACTTTCATTTTTCCATCACGGAAGGAACGCACTCTAAAATAATCAGAAAGTGCATTTACCGCTTTAGTACCCACACCATTAAGACCTACAGATTTTTTGAAAGCTTTAGAATCGTATTTACCACCTGTATTCATTTTAGAAACCGCATCTACTACTTTTCCTAAAGGAATACCACGACCAAAATCTCTGATGGTTACTTTGCCTTCATCTAATTTAATTTCGATTCTTTTTCCAGATTTCATACGGAATTCATCGATAGAGTTATCAATAATTTCCTTTAACAAAATATAAATCCCATCATCTGCGGAAGAACCGTCTCCTAGTTTCCCAATGTACATACCAGGACGAAGACGAATGTGTTCTTGCCAATCGAGCGTTCGTATGTTTTCTTCTGAATAATTTACCTGTAGATTCTCACTCATATATTTCCTGCTTTACCGCGTGAAAGTTAATTAAAACCAATAACTCACAAATTTAACGAAACTAAATTTATGGAAGAAATTTTGTGGAAAAGTTTTTTTTTAAGCGAGAATTTATCATACATCAATGCAATAGCGTTTAAACTAAACTATATTTGTACCTCAAATTAGAAAAATTATGAAAATAAATATTTGGAGTGACGTTCGTTGTCCGTTTTGCTTTGTGGGAAAAAAGAAATTTGAAAAAGCATTAGAAAAATTTCCTCACGCCGAAAAATTAGAAATCACTTGGCACAGTTTCCAGTTAGACCCACAATTGGTAACGCAGTCAGAAGTGAATCCTTATGAGTATTTTGCTAAAGCGAAAGGAATTACCGTAGAAAGAGCAAAAGCCATGCATGAAGGCGCTGCAATGGCTGGAAAAGAAGCTGGAATCGACTTTAATTTTGATGATTCTAAAGTAGCTAATTCTTACAAAGCACATTTGCTGATTCAGTTGTCAAAAACTAAAAATTTAGCCAATGAAATGGAAGAATCGCTCTTTGAAGCACAGTTTTTAGACGGAAAAAACATCGATGATGATGAAACATTGGTTCAATTGGCAAAATCTATTGGAATCACTGAAGATGAGGCTAAAAACGCATTACAATCTGATGAATTAGGTTATCTCGTGAAACAAGACATGCAATTGGCAGCTCAATTAGGAATTAATGCAGTTCCTTTCTTTGTGATTAATGACAAATATGGAATTTCTGGAGCACAACAACCTGAATTGTTCTTAGAAGCTATAGAAAAAACTTGGGAAGAATTTTCTAATGGCGACAAAGGTTTACAACTCATCAATTCTGGAGATTCTTGTGACATCAATGGAAATTGCGATTAAAATAAAAAAGCGAACCTTAAACAGTTCGCTTTTATTTTTGAAATCAATAGTTAAATATTAAAATCCGTCTCCATCGAGCATATTTCCTAATTTTCCTAAAACACTTCCTTCTTCTCTTCTTCCAGAAGGACCTGCATATTGTAAAATTCTACTTGCCAATCTGCTGATAGGAAGCGTCTGAATCCAAACTTTTCCCGGACCTTGCAATTGCGCAAAGAATAAACCTTCTCCCCCGAAAATAGTATTTTTAATTCCGCCAACAAACTGAATATCGTAAGAAACAGTTTGAGTGAACGCTACAATACAACCTGTATCGATTTTTAAAATTTCGCCGGGTTGCAATACTTTTTCTACCACATAACCACCACTGTGCACAAAAGCCATTCCGTCTCCTTCCAGTTTCTGCATAATGAAACCTTCTCCTCCAAAAAGTCCAGTTCCTAATTTTCTTTGAAATTCTATTCCTACAGAAACGCCTTTTGCAGCGCAAAGAAAACTATCTTTTTGACAAATCACTTTACCTCCTAAATCTGATAAATCCAAGGGAATAATTTTACCAGAATAAGGCGCAGCAAAGGTCACTTGTCTTTTCTGATAAGAAGTATTGGTATAAACCGTCATAAAAAGATTTTCTCCTGTCAATAATCTTTTTCCTGCAGAAAATAGTTTTCCTAATAATCCGCCAGTTTCTGTTCCATCGCCAAAAAGAGTTTCCATTTGGATACCATCTGTCATCATCATAAAACTTCCGGGTTCAGAAATCACTGCTTCTTGTGGATCTAATTCTATTTCTACACATTGCAATTCTTCACCGTGAATTTTGTAGTCTATTTCGTGATTGTTCATTTTTTTATTTTTTTACAATTAGTTTTGAAACCATTGAAATCGTTACAAAAAAAGCGAACAATAGCGCTCGCTTTCTTTCAAATATTATAAATATTTATCTTTATTTATGATCTAAACTGCTAAATATCCGCCATCTACAGGATAGTAAGAACCTGTAATGAAAGAAGCATCATCTGAAGCCAAAAAGAGAATTAAATTGGCTACTTCTTCTGATTCTCCTAATCTTCCGAAAGCATGTTTGGTTTCTAAATATTGAAGCGCTTCTTTTCCCATAGATTCTTCATTCACCAAACCGGTATAAATGAAACCTGGCCCAACTGCATTCACCCGAACTTTTTCTTTAGCATATTCCCAAGCGGTAGTTTTGGTAAGACCTACAACTCCATGTTTCGCGGCAACATAAGCTGCTGATTTTTCAAAACCCACTTGACCTAGAATAGAAGCGATATTGACAATACTTCCACTGCCATTTTTCACCATTTCTGGAGCTTGATATTTCACGCCGTAGAAAACACCTGACAAGTTAATATCAATTACTTTTTGCCATCCTTCCAGAGACATATCTCCTGCTTTATTAATTTCTCCTCCAATTCCCGCATTATTTACCGCAATATCTAATTTTCCAAAAGTCTTGATGGTTTCTTCTACCAAATTTTGATGATCTTCTGCTTTAGAAGTATCTGCTTTTATAAAAATAGCAGTGCCTCCACTGTTTAGAATTTCGTCAGTCACTTGCTTCCCGTGTTCTTCGTTAATATCACTTACTACTACTTTTGCACCTTCTTTTGAAAACAAAAGTGCAGTGGCTTTACCAATACCAGAACCTGCTCCCGTAACGATAGCTACCTTATTTTCTAATTTTTTCATAATGTTTACTTTTTGGATTTCTATAAATTTACAACTATATATCCAAAACTTGCGTTAAGACTTTGTTATAATTTTTAAATAGAAAGTTAAAATATATAATGGCTTAAAGGTCTATCCAAAAAACAAAAAAAGCGAACTTAAAAGTTCGCTTCTATTTATTATTTGTCAAGAATAAAGTTTACACGTTAAAACGGAAATGCATCACATCACCATCTTTTACGATGTATTCTTTCCCTTCTACTCTCATTTTTCCAGCTTCTTTCACTTTTGCTTCAGAACCAAAACTTACGAAATCATCATAACCGATAACTTCTGCTCTAATGAATCCTTTTTCAAAATCAGTGTGAATTACACCAGCAGCTTGTGGAGCTGTCCAACCTTTACCAATCGTCCAAGCTCTTACTTCTTTAACACCCGCTGTAAAATACGTTTGAAGATGCAATAAATCGTATGCTTTCCTGATTAATCTGTTAACTCCTGGTTCTTCAAGACCTAATTCTTCTAAGAACATTTGTCTTTCTTCGAAAGTTTCCAGTTCATTGATATCTGCTTCGATTTGCGCTGCTAAAACCACTACTTCTGCATTTTCTTTAGCCGCCATTTCTTCGATTTTAGCAATCCATTCGTTACCGTTTTTAATTGCATTTTCATCCACATTACAAACGTAAAGCACTGGCTTTTTGGTTAACAAGTGAACCTCATCAATGATAGATTGAGTGAAATCATCTGTTGGAAATTCTCTTACGTTTTTACCATCTTCAACAAATTTCTGAAGATTTTGTAAAGTTTCATACGTAAGAATATCTTCTTTTTTACCTGATTTAATGAACTTTTTAGCTTTTTCAACTGCTTTACCAAGTGTTTCAAGGTCTTTTAACTGAAGTTCTATATCGATAATTTCTTTATCTCTTAAAGGATCTACAGAACCCTCTACGTGAACGATATTGCCATTGTCAAAACATCTTAAAACATGAATAATTGCTTCACATTCTCTGATATTTGCCAAAAACTGGTTTCCTAAACCTTCACCTTTAGAAGCGCCTTTTACCAAACCTGCGATGTCTACAATTTCTACTACCGCAGGCAAAACACGCTCAGGATTTACCAATTTCTCTAACTCAAAAAGACGAGTATCTGGTACAGAAACCGTTCCTAAGTTAGGCTCAATCGTACAAAACGGATAGTTAGCAGATTGTGCTTTGGCATTGCTTAAACAGTTAAATAAGGTTGATTTACCTACGTTTGGTAAACCTACAATTCCACATTTCATTGTAATTTATTATTTGAAATTTGAAGTTCTAATTTTATTTTGCGTTTCTTTCCGCACGTTTTCTATCTTCTTCAGAAAGGATTTTTTTACGCATTCTGATGAAGTTTGGTGTAACTTCTATACATTCGTCTGCTTGAATATATTCCATACACTCTTCTAGTGAGAATAAGATTTTTGGAGCAATGTTTCCGTCTTTATCTTTACCAGCAGCACGCATGTTATTCAATTGTTTTGCTTCTACGATGTTTACTACTAAATCTCCCGGTTTATTTTGCTCACCAATAATCATCCCAGCATAAATTTCTTCGCCCGGATCTACAAAAAACTTACCTCTGTCTTGAAGTTTAGCGATAGAATATTCTGTACAAGGACCTTGCGTTTTAGAAATCAAAACACCATTGTTTCTTCCCGGAATCGCTCCTTTAAAAGGTTTATAATCTGTAAATCTGTGCGCCATAATCGCTTCACCTGCTGTTGCAGTCAACATTTGAGAACGCAATCCGATTAAACCTCTTGAAGGAATTTCGAATTCCATGTGTTGCATTTCTCCTTTGGTTTCCATAATGTGAAGGTCACCTTTTCTTTGTGTAGCCAAATCGATTACTCTAGAAGCATACTCTTCTGGAACATCTACTACTAAACTTTCGTATGGTTCGTGGCTTTCTCCATCAACATCGTGAAGAATAACTTGTGGCTGACCAATCGTCATCTCGTAACCTTCTCTTCTCATTGTTTCAATTAAAACAGATAAGTGAAGAATACCTCTACCAAAAACTAGGAAAGTGTTTGCATCTTCGGTTTGTTCAACTCTTAATGCTAAGTTTTTCTCTAATTCTTTTTCTAATCTTTCTTTCAAGTGATTAGAAGTTACATATTTACCATCTTTTCCAAAGAAAGGAGAATTGTTGATAGAGAACGTCATGTTCAACGTAGGCTCGTCAATAGACAATCTAGTCAATGGTTCTGGATTTTCTAAATCTACGAAAGTATCTCCGATTTGGAAAGCATCAAAACCTACTACTGCACAAATATCACCTGCTTGAACTTCTGTAACTTTTTTCTTGCCTAAACCTTCAAAAATATATAATTCTTTTACTTTACCTTTAAGGATATTGCCATTTTCTTGCGCAAGACCAATCCACTGAGATTCTTTGATAGAACCTCTGGTTACTTTACCTACTGCAATTCTTCCTAAAAATGAAGAATAATCTAGAGACGTAACTTGCATTTGAAGATTACCTTCTTCTACTTTTGGAGCTGGAACATATTGTAAAATCCCATCTAGAATTGGTAAAATATTATCTGTAGGCTCTAAAGAAGTATTGAACCAACCTTGTTTAGAAGAACCATAGAAAGTAGGGAAATCTAACTGTTCTTCTGTAGCATCTAGGTTAAAGAATAAATCAAAAACTTTATCATGAACTTCGTCTGGACGACAGTTTTCTTTATCTACTTTATTAATAACTACAATAGGTTTAAGCCCTAATTCTAAAGCTTTATGCAAAACGAAACGAGTTTGTGGCATTGGTCCTTCGAAAGCATCTACCAATAAAATAACACCATCTGCCATTTTCAACACACGCTCTACTTCACCACCAAAATCGGCGTGACCAGGAGTGTCTATTACATTAATTTTAGTATCTTTATAAGTAACTGAAATATTTTTAGAAAGAATAGTAATTCCTCTTTCTCTCTCTAAATCGTTATTATCCATAATTAAGTCTCCAGATTCTTGGTTTTCTCTGAAAACATTGGTAGCATGGATAATTTTATCTACCAGTGTGGTTTTCCCGTGGTCTACGTGGGCAATAATTGCGATGTTTCTGATATTTTGCATATATATTTTTTGAAGGTGCAAAAGTAGTGAAAAAAATTGGAAGATGGAAGTATGAAGATACAAGATTAACAATTCGTTAAAACATTGATAATGAAATCATTTTGAGACTTTAGATTTTAGAAAACTTATTGAAAGAAATTTTAAAAATATAAATCTTATTCATAAACAATCTTTAAAAATAAAAACATTTTCCGGCTTTTTAATAACACTAGTTTGACACGGGATTGACACGGGATTGACACGGGATTGACACGAGACTGACACGAGACTAACATTAAGCAGAGATATTAGATTCCGAAATTATACTTCTCTGAAACTTTTGTATATTTGGATTTATACTCATTACTATCAAAAACTGCTAAAAATGACAAAACGAATTTTATTTCTAATCTGTTTTTCAATCTGTTTTTTATTTCAAGCACAACAAAACCTAATACAAATTAAAAAGGAGATTTTAACCAATGTAAAAACAATACAAAAAAATTACGAAAATAAAAGTTTGAGTGAAATTCAAATTTCTAATTTTTTTTGTGAGAATTTTTATTGTTCAATTTGTGAAACTGATTCATTAGAATCTAACATTAGTAACAAACAAATTACAAACTACTTAAAAGACATTATTCCTTTTTTAGAATATAAAAGTTTACGAAAAAGCAAAATCAATTATGATTCTGAAACCCAACAATATACTTTAGGATTTCAAACAGCGAAACCAGACTCTAAAACAGGATTTGAAGGAGCTGGTGCGCTATTGAGTTTTATAAAAGAAAATGGAAAATTAAAATTTTGTGGAATTATGCAAATCCCATAAAAAGCATTGCACAAAAAACCAGTAACCGCTAAAAAAACAAAAAAGAGACTGAAAACAGTCTCTTTTCTATTCTTAACTATTAGAGTTTTTTAAGTTCTTCTAAAACAGCTTCGCCAACTGCATGAGCAGATTGAGGATTTTGACCTGTTACTACTCTTTCGTCTACGGTAACGTGAGTTTGCCATAAACCAGATTTTTCAAAATTGGCTCCACGTTCTATTAATTTAGATTCTAATCTAAATGGAACCACTTCATCTAATTTCACAGCAGCTTCTTCTTCGTTGGTAAAAGCATTGATTTTTTTGCCATCTACCAAGTATTTTCCATTGCTGAGTTTAATGTTCACCAATCCAGCAGGACCGTGACAAACCGCACTTACTACTCCATTTTTTTCGTAGATTTTTTGAGCGATAATTGCCAGTTCTTCATTATCTGCAAAATCCCACATCGTACCATGACCTCCTGCATAAAGAATAGCCACATACTCATCTGGATTTACTTCTGAAGGTTTAATAGTGTTCTGAATTTTATTTTGGTAGTATTCATCTGCCAAAAATCTTTCATTAATCTTATCATCTGGAGTATTTCCATAATACGGCGGATTTCCACCTTTTGGACTCACGAAATCTATTTCGTAACCAGCATCTGCCAACACAGCCCAAGGATGCGTAACTTCTCCTAAATAATAACCGGTAGCTTCACCCGTTTTTCCTAATTCGCCGTGGCTCGTCACCACGAATAATACTTTTTTGCTCATTTTGTTAGGTTTTATTGTTTGTGCACTTATCATATTAATCCCTAAAAAAAGAATACAAACCGTTAAGAAAATAATCTTGGATAAAAACTTGTTGTGATTCATTTTACTATTGATTTTTAATGATTTGATAGTGCAAAGGTAAATGCGGCTTCCCACAAACAACAGGACGTACATCACAACTTTTAAGTGACCTACATCACATTAAACAGAAAGCCGACTCAGCGTTTCTCTGGAAACTCCTAAATACGAAGCGATTAATGTTTTGGGCAATCGTTGCAAAAGTGTAGGATATTGAGAAATAAATTGTTCATAGCGTTCTTTGGCATTGCTATTGAGCAAAGACAAAATTCTTCTTTGGAGTGCTACATAGCCATTATTCGACTTTTTTCTGAAAAAATGTTCTATTTTATGCATATCTGCGCACAGTTTTTCTCGGTTATAAAGCGACAACGTAAGCACTTCTGTAGGCTCTAAAGCATCAATGCTAAAAGTAGCTTCCGTTTGATTAAAATACGCCTGATAATCGGTAATCCACCAATCTTCCATCGCAAATTGCATAATATGTTCTTTGCCTTCCTGATTCATGTAAGAAGCTTTTAACAAACCATTAATCACAAAATAATCATTTTGTACTGCATCTCCTTCTTGAATTAAAATCTGATGCTTTTTTAATTTTTTCAAGGTAAAATGAGACAATATATATTCAAACTCTTGGTCAGTTAATGGCGTAATATTCTCTATTTGACGTCTTAAAATCTCACTCATATTTTTATCATTCTAAATTGCAAACAAAAGAATTGTTCACTCCAAATGTAGAATATTGAAAGCAAAAAATCCATCAAAAGCGATGGATTTTTTAAATATTGTAGATGGATTTCTTATGGATTGGTAGAGAAAATAGAAGCATTGGCAATCATCGCTCTTCTGTTCATTTTCAAAATATCTCTCACCCATTCTGCAAAATCTTCTGGTTGAAGCACTTTTTCTGGATTTCCATCGGTCAATCCGCCTTCTATACTCATATCAGAGGCAATGGTACTCGGTGTTAAGGTAATCACACGGATATTGAATTTTCTAAGTTCTGCCATCAAAGATTGAGAAAGTGAAATTACCGCAGCTTTAGAAGCACAATACGCCGACATATTCGGACCACCTTTTAATCCAGCAGTAGAAGCTACATTTACGATGTCTCCTTCTTTATTTTGTTTGATGTAAGGCAATGCAGCTTTTGCTACGTAATACACGCCAAAAAGATTCACCTTCATTACTTTTTCCCAAGTTTCTACCGGCATATCTTCGAAACTACCAAAATCTCCTACTCCAGCGTTATTGATTAAAATGTCTATTCCACCCAATTGAGAAGCGATAGAAGCTACGCCTTGCTCCACTTGAGCCATCTCATCTACATTAAAAACAGAATACACTGCTTTTACCCCCAATTTCTCCAATTCTGCAACGGTAGACTTTAGATGTTCTTCATTTCTACCTGTAATTCCTACATTTACACCTTCATTTGCCAAAGCGATTGCTACGGCTTTCCCAAGACCTCTTCCACCACCTGTAATCAGTGCATTTTTACCTTTTAAATTCATAACTTTTTATTTTTATAATATCTGCAAAATTAAGAAAATAAAACCGCCTAAATGATTTCTGATGATGAATAAAATCAAAATAAAGAGGTGAATAAATCGATGGCAGAAAATTATTATTGAGTTGATAAGTCACGGATTAGAAATCTGAGGCATCGGGAGAAATACTTGCGTTTTACCATTAAAAAACCAAGTATTTTAGCCCAAGTTCTATCCTTAAAACAAGGGAAGAACTTTGCTTTTGTAAAAACAGTCTTTTTAGACTTCAATAACTCAATTTTAAGCCTTCTAAAAATTAGAATTCTACACCTGAACTAAAATAAAACCTCGCTTAAAAGTACTTAAACGAGGTTGAAATTTTATGTTTTTGAAAACTATTTTCTAAAAATGGGAGTTGTGCAACAGTTACCCGTGTTAGCTGATGTTAATTTTTTCACGTATTCCTCCGGTCAGTGTTACACTGTCATTTAATGATATGTATCTTTTATAAGCACTTATGTCAACAGTTCTATTTAAATTAATTATGTTATGTAAAGTTGATAATAGAAATTCAAAATTGTTTTCTCTCTTCGCGGTAATAAAAAACGAATCAGCTTCTTTAATAGTGTTTTTGATTCTATTGTCATTTTCATTGTAGTAGAATACCAATCCGTGATTAAGAATTGAAATTAAATTAACTTCATATTCAAAGTTGCTCTCTTTGAGTAGTCTGCTAAAATTTGTTTGCAACGTTTGAGTAGTTATACCTAGTTCACCACATAAAGCAAAGCAATAAATTTGGTCGGTTGATTTGTTTTTTTGATCAAAATCTTCTGATTTTGCACCTTCAAATGCAGTGCGTACTCCATACTTTCTAAAAGCAAAAAAATCGTCACCGCGAAGTTGACTTTTTTCTGGAATAGAGTGCCTTTTTAAAATCTTAACAGAATTTGCTTTTTCAAAAATATTTTCAAGTTCTTTAGTATTTAGACTACTTTTTATTTCACCTGCTGCAATAACTCCTTCGCACGGATAATACGTTGTTTCTGCTGATTCATTTATGCAAAAAACCGGGCATAAATCTTTTTCATACAAAACGATGTCCATTTGTTTAATTGTTTTTCCATAGCTATCAATAACACAACCTGAGCCAACAGCTATACTTTTTGGTAATAATAGCTCTAACTTTCTAATGACTTCTTTCTCGCGAGCACTTCCAACTAGGACAGGAGTTGTTGCTGAGCTTGAAAACGCAAAATTCCTTATTAGTTCGGCTGCTAAATGTTTTATATATTCTTTTGAGTCGAAATGTTGTTCCATATTCTCAGATTCTGTTTTTTAATATCAGCTAATACTCAAATAGACGAAGTATAGTTGTAAAACACTTATAATCAATTAAATATTTGTTTGTAAATAATTAAAAGAATTTGTTTAGTTCGTTATCTGAGTTTCTGTTTATTAGTTTCTAACAAATTTAATCAAAATAAATGGAATCTGAACAGCCACAGATTACAAATCCGACTTTACTTGATACTCTCTAAAAAAAAGTAAAGCCAACTTCAAGAAAATGAAGTTGGCTTTTATTATTAATTGATGTAATTACTAAAAGAATAAAATATCCATTAATCACCAAAGCTAATTCCTACCCCTTTTGCGGTTTTTACCATATCACAATTAGGATCTACAAAATTTGGACGATCTATCGCTTCTTTGAAAGGTACCGCAATAATATTTGGATGACGATAAGCAACCATTTTTCCGTATTCTTCATTCAACACCATTTCGAATGCTTTTACGCCAAATTGCGTTGCCAAAATTCTATCATAAGCAGTTGGCGTTCCTCCTCTTTGTAAATGCCCTAAAACCGTTTCGCGCATATCTGCCTCAAAACCAATAGATTTCAAATCGTGAACCAATTTATGAGCCACACCTCCTAATCTTACATTTTCATATCCTACTTCATCACTTACTTCAGAAAGCAGACTTCCACCTTTCGGAATTGCACCTTCTGCTATTACTACTATCGCATTTCCTTTTCCTTTATTGAATCGGCTATTGAGTTTTTTCACTACTTTTTCGATGTCATAAGGAATTTCTGGAATCAAACAAACTTCTGCACCACCTGCAATGGCAGCGTGCAAAGCAATCCAACCTGCATATCTACCCATCACTTCCAGCACCAAAACTCTATTGTGACTTGCAGCAGTAGTTACCAATCTATCTACAGCTTCTGTTGCAATTTGTACGGCAGTCTGGAAACCAAAAGTAAAATCGGTTGCAGACAAATCATTATCAATGGTTTTTGGAACTCCAATAATGTTGAGTCCTTTTTCATATAATTGTTGAGAAATTCTTTGCGAACCATCACCACCAATACTGATTACGGCATCTACGCCTAAATATTGCAGTTTGCGAATCATTTCATCTGATCTGTCTACCGCTTCCCAAACTCCATCTTTATTTTTGTAAGGCCAAGCAAAAGGCCCTCCTTTGTTAGTAGTTCCTATAATTGTTCCACCATCTTTATGAATTCCGGCTACGGTTTTATCATCTAAAACCATAATTTCTGTGGGTTCTTTTAATATTCCGTCATACGCATTGATGCTTCCTACCACTTCCCAATCTTTTTCTTGAGATGCTCTTTTTACTACACCTCTCATTACCGCATTTAATCCTGGGCAATCTCCACCTCCTGTTGCTACTAATACTCTTTTCATTTTAATATAATTTCTTATCTATTTCATCAACATTTCTGTTGAAATCATTGTTTTTAAATATTTTTCAAATTTACCATTATATTTTTGTTTATAATTTGTTTTTATGAAGATATTCTAATGATTTTTGACAGTATTATTTTAAAAATAAAAGTTATAATGTATTTGGCTTATTGTGTTGTTTCCAAAATTCATTTATTGCTTTTTATCATTGCTGAAAGTTGTAAACTTTATGAAGTGAAGACAAGTCACGGATTATAAAACCCCGCTGCGCAAAGTCTCCTGACTTTGAGCAAACTCACTCATCATAATTATTATATTTCCAAAATTCATTTGTTTTGCTTGTATTAATTACTGGGTTATCTGCCAATTCTACATTTACTAATCCTTTACCTGTTGTATAATTACTCGCTGATGAATAAATATAATGTTGGGATTTTTCTACAATACCTGCTCTTATTGGATTTAAGTGTATATAATTTAACTTGTCCCACATAAAACGTAACGTATATATTTCTTCTGCGTGATTGCCATATTGCCAAAACTGGTAATTTTTATTTCTTGTATGGCTTTCTGTTGCTTTTTTGAATAAATCCTGCATCCATTCTCTTCTACTTTCTGGCTCGGTTTGTATGACTTCTAAAATACTTTTTGCGGTAAACTTTTTAAAATCTCTAATCAAATCTGATAGTTTACCTTCTTTAGATTGAACAATTAAATGGATATGGTTACTCATTATTACGTAACCATATAATATCATCCCTTTTTCTTTTATGCAATATTCTAATGATGAAATTACTATATCTCTATAAACCTTTCTTGTGAAAACATCTACCCAATCTACTACTGTACACGTAATAAAGTGGGGTTTTTCTTGGTCTTTTATGGTATAGCCTTCTTTCATTTTTTTATTTTTTATTATTGCTCAATATAACTGACTTCTACTATGTGTGATTGTTTTTACTTAAGTTTTCTTGGTTATTATTTTTTTATATTTTATCATTGCTCAAAGTTGCAAACTTTGCGCAGCGGGGGGCAATGCCTTCTCTCACAATTTTATTTAGTTTTTGACCTATAGCTTTTGTTCTTAACAGCCATTTTTCTCATCATATCTATTCTTGTATCCATTAGAGGAAGCCGTTTACATTTTATTTAAAATAAGTTAAGTCAACTGTATTCTGAGCAACATAATATTTTGGAGGTACAATTCCACTTACTCCTTTCCAAAGAGTATCTTTCTCTATAATTATAAACTGCCCTAATTGTTGCATTGTTGATACTTTGGTCTTCATTTTAATCAAACTAAAAATGTAATCATTCTTAGATTTTATATCTAGTATACCATTTAAATTTTTAGGTTTTTGGTGCTTATACTTATCATACATTTTTTGTTTGAATGATAAAACATAAACCGTATCGTGAGTTTGAGTATTTAATCCTTTAAAGCGATATGTATATTCAAAATCATCAATTTCAAGAATGCTATAATTTATTTTTTCAATCTCACTTGTAGTTGTTTTGTTTACTGAACAATTCAAGAAAAAAAGAGAGATTGTTATATATAAAATGTTCTTCATAATTATTTTTTCAATGTTTGCCCCAGCTTCGAAAAGTCTCCTGACTTTGTGACATTCTATTCATCATCAATTTTCTATTTTCAAAATTCATTTGTTTCTTTTTTATCATTGCTAAAAGTTGCTATGTGGTTTATAAGTCACGGATTATAAATCTGCGATATCCAGAGAAACTCCTTACATTAAAACTTACAAATTTGCATCGTAAAATTTAACAGTTTTTATTTGCTTTTTGTCATAGAATGCGCAGCGGGGAAACGTGTGACTATTTATTTTTTAATAATAAATAATACAT
>CAZHCK010000061.1:0-15156 GCA_964530915.1 uncultured Cloacibacterium sp.
GTAATTGAATTACTCTAATTACTTTTTGCAAAAAGATAAAAAATTAATAATCGTGTTTGAAATTTGTTTAATCTAAAAAATCACACAATGAGCAAAAATTTCTTTACTTATGACCCGCATCAAGCGCTGAACGAAGTTGTTTTCGAGAAGAGAAACAAAGAATATGGAGCATATGCTCTACGAAACGAAGCTAATGTCTTTCTAAAAAAGGCTTTATTTATTGGAGTAGGATTATTTGGTCTTTTAGTAATGACGCCCTTAGTTATTGCGAATTTAAAACCAAAAGCAATTGAAAAACCTGTTTTTGTAGATATAAAGATTAAAGATATTGATTTACCAGATGATAGAATAAAAAAACCAGAACCTAGGGTTATTCCTCCGAAAGCTCCTGTTCAGGTAAAAACGCAGAGTTTAACTCCGCCTACTCCAACCAGAAACGCTGTAAAAGAGGAGACCATTAATCAAAAAGTAGATGATGCCGTAATTTCTACTACTACAACTCCGGGAGTTGCCGTTACCAATCCTAATCAGCATGTAGCTACTGGAACAGAAAACGGAAAAGAAATTGTAAAAGAACCTATTACAAAACCTAATCAAAACGAAATCATAAAAGATGTAGATGTAGAAGCAGATTTCATCGGTGGAGTAAATGTTTTTAGAACTAAAGTTTTACAGGATTTTGATTCTAGTGTCATCGAAAATGAAACAGGAGAGGTGGTAAAAGCCGTGGTAACTTTCGTGGTAGAAAGAGACGGAACAATTTCTAATATTAAAGTTTCTGGAGCGAATATAGATTTTAATAGAGAAGCAGAAAAAACGATAAAAGGAATTAGAGGAAAATGGAATCCTGCAAAATTTCAAGGCGAAAACGTTCGTTCTTATTTTAGATTTCCTATTTCTATGCAGTTCGAATAATCATTTAGAATCTTTAATTTCAACATTGTCTTAATCTATAGCAATTCATTTAATTATCCACATTTTCTAAAAATTGTGGATAATTTTTTTGTGCTTTAACCCTTTAATTCACAATAGTTTAATATTTTTGACAGTTATTAACATTCAACCGAATGACTATTTATTGTATTTTTGGAAACTAATTCATTTTTATGGGAAAAATTATTGGAGTTGCCAATCAGAAAGGAGGCGTAGGTAAAACCACTACTGCAGTGAATTTAGCAGCTGCGCTTGGCGTTTTAGAGAAAAAAGTATTATTAATTGATGCAGATCCACAGGCTAATGCTACCTCTGGTTTAGGAATAGAAGAAGTAAATTATTCTACCTATAATTTATTGGAGCACAGTGCAGATGTGAAAGATTGTATCCAGAAAACTTCATCTCCAAATTTAGACCTTGTACCTTCTCATATCGATTTGGTAGCAGCGGAAATTGAGTTAGTAGACCGTGACAAGAGAGAATATATGCTTAAAAAAGCATTAGAAGAGGTAAAATCTGAGTATGACTACATCATCATCGATTGTGCACCAAGTTTAGGTCTTATTACGGTAAATGCACTTACTGCTGCAGATTCTGTAATCATCCCAATTCAGTGTGAATATTTCGCCCTAGAAGGGTTAGGCAAATTATTGAACACCGTGAAAAATGTTCAGAAAATTCACAATTATGATTTAGACATCGAAGGTTTATTACTTACCATGTACGATTCTAGATTAAGACTTTCTAACCAAGTGGTAGAAGAAGTGAATACGCATTTCCCAGAAATGGTTTTCGAGACTGTAATTTCTAGAAATGTAAGACTTTCTGAAGCGCCAAGTTTCGGTGAAAGTATCTTGATGTACGATGCAGAAAGCAAAGGTGCAATTCAATACATTCAACTCGCAGAAGAGGTACTTCTGAAAAACGAAAAATTACAAAAAGCATAACATTTTTAGAATTGAGAAGAAATTTTGTTTGTTCTCATGACTAATGACTTATCATACAATATGAAAGACAAGAAAAGAGCAATGGGACGTGGTTTGGGTGCTATTTTAAGTGCCGAAAGCAAAAGTAACATTAATTCTGCAACAGATACAGGAGCCGAAAAGTTAGTAGGAAACATGGTAGAAGTAGCATTAGAAGATATTTATCCTAATGCAACTCAGCCTAGAACCTATTTTGATGAAACTGCCCTTAATGAATTGGCTCAATCGATAAAAAACCTTGGAGTAATTCAGCCTATCACTTTAAGAAAAGATGGTGATAAATTTGAAATTATCTCTGGGGAAAGACGTTACAGAGCTTCTAAAATTGCTGGTCTTACTTCTATTCCTGCTTACATAAGATTGGTAAATGACCAAGAATTGCTAGAAATGGCTTTGGTAGAAAATATTCAGCGTGAAGATTTAGATGCCATAGAAGTAGCACTTACTTATCAAAGATTATTAGAAGAAATAGGTCTTACTCAAGAAAATTTAAGTTCTAGAGTAGGGAAAGAAAGAAGTACGATTACGAATTCTATTCGTTTGTTGAGGTTAAGTCCTGAAATTCAAAATGCGATTAGAAGCGGCGAGATTTCTGCAGGCCATGGTAGAGCAATCATCAGTGTAGAAGATGCTGAACTTCAACAAGAACTTTTCAAAAGAATCATCAAAGAAGGATTAAACGTAAGACAAGCTGAAAAAGCAGCTTCGGAACTTAAAAATCCTAAAAAATCTATCCAAAAAACAGAAAAAGAACTTCCGAATCATCTAAGAAAAGTAGAAAAATCATTAGCTGATGTTTTAGAAGTTGGGGTAGAAATAAAATCTTCAGGCAAAGGGAAAAAAGGTAAAATCATCCTTGATTTCAATAACGAAGATGAACTGAACAAAATCCTTTCACATTTTAATTAATGAGAGCAGTTTACTCCATCATATTATTGTTGTTCTTTGGGTTGTTTTTTTCTCAAGAAATTAAACCTTTTGACACCATCAAGACCGAAAAACAGGTAGTTGAGGAAATAGAAAAAGCCAACGTGAGCACCATTCAAAAATACAATCCTACAAAAGCAGGGTTGTATTCTGCTGTTTTCCCGGGCCTTGGTCAGTACTACAACAAGAAATATTGGAAAATTCCTATTGTTTGGGGAGCTGTAGGAACTGGAGTAGGGATTATTGTGTATAATGATAAGCAATATCGCCGTTATAGAACTGCGTTTTTAGCAGAGTTAAATGGTCAGCCTCACGAGTTTGATGATTTACCTTATGTAGACGCTACGGTTCTAGGAAATACACAAGACAGAGCCAAAAGACAAAGAGATTATGCCATCGCCATTACCGGAGTTTTATACATTTTAAATATTGTAGATGCGGTAGTAGATGCACACTTATACGACCAAAAGAAAGACCCAGATTTAGCGATTAAACCTACCATTATTTACGATGATTTAGGCATAGCAAATGGTAAAGCTGGATTGTCTTTGAGTTTTAGATTTTAAAAATTAAAAAAATGAAAATAGCATTAGTAGGTTACGGAAAAATGGGCAAAATCATTGATGAAATTGCCACAAAAAGAGGACATGAAGTTGTAGCAAGATTAAATGAAACACCTACCAAAGAAAATCTGAACAATCCAGATGTAGTCATAGAATTTTCGCAGCCAGAAGTAGCTTTTAGCAATATAAAGACCTGTTTAGAAAATAAAATTCCAGTAGTTTGTGGAACTACGGGTTGGCTAGAACAAAAACCAGCCATCGAAAAAATAGCTTTAGAAAACGAGACTGGATTCTTATATGGTTCTAATTTTAGTTTAGGTGTGAATCTTTTCTTTGCTTTAAATGAAAATTTAGCAAAATTGATGCAGAAATTCAGTGATGATTATACCTGTCAGCTCGAAGAAATTCACCACATTCACAAAAAAGATGCGCCAAGTGGAACTGCAATTTCTATTGCAGAAGGAATCTTCAAACATTCAGACTATAATTCTTGGAAATTAGATGAAACGGAAGGAACATCTTTAGGAATTGAGGCAATTAGAGAAGGAGAAGTCCCAGGAACACACAGCGTTTATTATCGTTCAGAGGTTGACGAAATCGAAATAAAACATACTGCTTTCAATAGAAATGGATTTGCATTAGGTGCAGTAATTGCTGCAGAATGGTTGCCGGGAAAAGTAGGAAACTTTGGAATGAAAGAAGTTTTAGGACTTTAATCTGAGGTTGATTTTCTGATTTAAAACCTTGAGCTCTGAACTTTAATGTAACAAATCACGAATTACATTACTAATTACACATCACATATTAATCATAGAAAATGGATTACATCTTACAATATTCTATTTTTATACTGATTTTATCAGTTTTACTAGGAATTTCGTCTTTTAAATTATATCAAAAAATGGGTTACAAAGGCTGGGAAGCTTTTGTTCCTTTTTATAATTACTACATCATTCAGAAAGAAGTAGGAGAACCAAAATGGTGGGTTATCTTGGCTTATTTGCCAATTGTGGGACCTATTATGATGACTGTTTTCCATTTGTTTTTGATGAAAAAATTTGGAAGAACTTCAGCGCTAGAACAAATTCTTACAGCGTTGCTTCCTTTTATTTATTTGGCGTATTCGTCTTATTTTCAGTTAAACAAGGTAGATAGATTTGCGGTAGATGATCCTAAAGCTAAAAAAGAATCTTTCTTAGGTTCTATTACTTTTGCGGTGGTTTTTGCTACGATTATTCACGCTTTTGTTACCCAACCATTTGCCATTCCTACAGGTTCTATGGAAAGGACTTTGTTGGTAGGAGATTTCTTATTCGTTAACAAATGGAGCTATGGTTACAGAATGCCAATGAGGCCAGTTGCTTTGCCTTTTTTACAAGGAACTATTATGGATACTCAGAAAGATGGAAATCCTAAGAACGATCCGAAATCTTATGTAGATGCTATTAAATTACCATATTTTAGAATTGGTGAATTCAAAAAACCAAAGAAAAATGACATTGTAGTTTTCAATTATCCTGGAGATTCCGTGCATACTGCGATAGATAGAAAAGATCCTTATGTAAAACGTTGTGTAGCGGTAGGTGGTGATGTGGTAGAAATGAGAGCTGGGAATTTATACATTAATGGCAAACCAGAAGTTCAAATGGCAGATGCTGAAGTTCAGCGTTCTTACACCATTTATACACGTTCAGAAATAGACATCGATTATTTATGGAAAAATCTTGCCTATTTACCGATTACAGATGAAGGTGAAACCAAAGACGGATTGCATTATTATCAGTTTCAAGGGTTGACTAAAGATTTATTGGCTCAAATTAAAGCCATTCCTGAATTTGTAAAGTCTGAAGAAGTTTTAGGCGAAAAAGGAAAAGGAGCAATTTCTTACTATCCAGTTTTAGACGAAAACGGTCAATACGTAAACGATGGAACGGGTCATGCTTTAATGTCTAAAAAAGTAGATATTTCTCAATCGATTTTCCCGATTAATAAACCTTGGAACCAAGATTGGTACGGACCGCTCACTATTCCTAAAAAAGGAGATGTGATTACCATTACTCAAGAAAATTTACCAGAATATAAAAAACTGATCACAGAATTTGAAGGAAATATTTTAGAATTCAAAGGAGGTAAATTCTATATCAATGGTACTCAAACCGACAAATATACCGTAAAACGAGACTATTATTTTATGATGGGAGATAATAGAGATGCTTCTCTAGATGCTCGTTTCTTCGGTTTTGTTCCAGAAACGCATATTGTAGGAAGCCCGATGTTTACTTGGCTTAGTTTACAAGGAACTTTTGATGAAGGGCCTAAAAAAGTAAGATGGGAACGTATGTTTAAAGCAACAAACACTGGCGAAAAAGATAAAACTTCTTATTGGTGGGTTGCAGCTGCAATTTTAATCTTATTCTTCGGTTGGGAATTTTTTGTAAAACTTTTCAAAGGGAAAAATAAAGAAGAAGAGTAGAATTTAGAAAATTTAAAATAGATAAATAAAGTTCATTGTTTCGGCATTGAACTTTATTTTTTTAACTTTGAACACTCAATTTTAGAATGAAAATGAAAACGTTATTACCTATATTTTATTTGCCACCAGTTTCTTGGTTTGCAGAATTTTTAAAAGACGAAAACGAAATTCTTCTGGAGCAACATGAGAATTTCCCGAAACAAACCTATAGAAGCAGATGTAATATTTACGGTGCAAATGGTAAATTGGCGCTCATTTTGCCTATTCATCATAACGGAAAGCGTGCGATGAAAGATTTGGAAATTTCTTATGCAGAAGACTGGCAAAAACTCCACTGGAAATCCATTAAAATCGCTTATCAAAGTTCTCCTTATTTCGAGTATTATGAAGATAAGTTAAAGCAGATTTTCTCGTTACAGCCTACTTCTCTTATTGAATTTAATCTCAATGCTTTGAAAATCATTCTTCAAATTTTAAAGGTTGAAAAAGACTTTTCACTTACCACGGAATACGAAAAAACACCCAATGCAGTAGATTTAAGAGAGCGTTTTTCAGCCAAAAAAGAGTCAGAATATCATTTGCCAGAATATTACCAAACATTTAGTGACAAACTAGGATTTATCAAAGATTTATCAATACTAGACGTGGTTTGTAACATTGGCCCAGAATCTGCTACGTATATTAAAAAAGTAACTCAATCCATACAAAATATATCATAATGAAAAGAATAATCATTGCAGCTGCATTTTTAGCAGGATTTCATTTTGGTTTTTCGCAAGAAGCCAAAACTGATGATAAAGATTTGATGACTTGGTATCACAAAGATTTTTCTACAACAAATGTTTACGGAGTCAATACAAAAAATGCATATAAATTTTTTGAATCAAAAGGTCTAAAACCTAAAACGGTAGTGGTAGGTGTAATAGACAGTGGGATAGAAGTAGACCATCCTGGTTTAATAAAAAATATGTGGAAAAACGTAAACGAAGTTCCTAATAATGGTAAAGATGATGATGGGAACGGCTATGTAGATGATGTTTACGGTTGGAACTTTATCGGAGGTAAAAATGGAGATGTAGAAATTGACAATTTAGAAGTAACCAGAGTTGTAAAACAATACAAACCTATTTTTGAAGGGCCTAGTTCAGAAGTGAATAAAGCCAATCAAGCAAAAATGCCTACGGAATTTGAGATGTATCTTCGTGCAAAAGATATGTACAATAAAAAAAGTATCGATGCAAAACAGCAGTTTCAGTTTTATTCAGAATTTGCAAAAGTGATTCCTAGTGTAGCAGCTACTTTAAAAGGGAAAACGTTGACTAAAGAAAATTTAGATTCTATTAAACCAACTACACAAGAAGAAGCTAGAAATCTTTCGATTTTAAGTCAAGTAGCAAATGATCCTACTATGGTTGGGAAATCTCAAGCAGAAGTAGAAGAATTCTTAAACAAAGAAATCAAAGGAGCTTTAGAATATTTCGAACCTCAAGCTACAAAACAGTATAACTTAGATTTTGATCCTAGAGAAATTGTAGGAGATAATTATCAAGATAAAAAAGAGAAATTCTACGGAAATAATCATTACGAAGGTCCAGATGCGGAACACGGAACTCACGTTGCGGGAATTATCGCAGGTTATCCTCAGGGAAATGAAGTGCAATACGGAGTAGCGTATAAAGTTGCAAAAATTATGACGGTAAGAGCGGTTCCAAACGGTGATGAGCGTGATAAAGACGTGGCTAATTCTATCCGTTATGCGGTAGATAATGGTGCTAAAATCATTAATATGAGTTTTGGGAAGGTTGTTTCTCCAGATAAAGAATTGGTGTGGGAAGCATTTCAATATGCTAAAGATAAAGGCGTTCTATTGGTAAAAGCTGCTGGAAACGAAAACGAAGATATTCAAGAAAATCCATATTTCCCTACTAATTTTAAATCTACTAAAGACGAAAAACCTTTCATCAATAACATGATTGTAGTAGGTGCAAGTACCAATAATAATGAATTTTTAAGAGCCGGATTCTCTAATTTTAACCAAAAAATGGTGAATGTTTTTGCGCCTGGTGATAAAATTTATTCTACCGTTCCAGATGGTAAATATGAATATTTACAAGGAACTTCTATGGCTTCTCCAGTTGTAGCGGGAGCTTCTGCAGTTTTATTGGCTTACATGCCTAATTTGAAACCAGAGCAAGTAATAGAATCTCTAATGAAATCGGTAAATAAGTCTGAGGTAAATGCAATGTTGCCTACCAATACCAACAATAGATTTGATTTGATTTCAGAATCTGGAGGGGTGATAGATTTATACAAAGCAGCACAATATGCTTATACACATTTCTACAAAGCGGCTCCTGCAAAACCAGTGAAAAAGGCTGTGCTTAAAAAGAAAAAAGTAGTAAGAAAAAAATAATTCATCATGCTAATGAATTGAAAGGCTGTTTTTTACAGCCTTTTTTATTTGTTGAATTTTAAGAAAAGTTTATAAGATTATCATATTGGCACAGTTTTTACAATTAACTTCATAACTTTACATTCATAAATAACAACCAAATTTAAGTAAAAGATGAAAAAAGTACTATTGACTCTAGCTTTCGGCTCATTATTTGCCGTTTCTTGCTCTTCTGTGAAAAAAGCAGAAAGTGCTCAAACTTCTAGAGCAGAATTTTTAAAAATGAAAGGTGATTGGGAAATTACCAGTGTAAATTATGATAAAGGATATCAAATAAAGCCTTTTGACGAAGGAGCAGATGCTCAGTGTTTTGTAGGAAGTCATTGGAGACTTATCCCGAATAATTATTCTGGAGCTTATACCATAAAAGGTGGTGGAAACTGTCCTACAGTAACTCAAGCTATTAAATTTGAAGTAACCAGAGATAATGAATTTAAATTCAAGAAATTAGTAGCAGATACTAAAGCTAAAAATGTAACTGCTGGTTATATTTTACAAATCGAAAAACAAGACACAGACAACTTTACCTTAGTTCAAAGCGTTCCTTTTGAAGGAAATGTAATTAAAGTATATTACAATTTTGTAAGAACAGGAATGGAACAAAAATAACTTTTTAAAATTTAAAGAAATTATGAAACTAATCAATAAATCAAGCGTAGCAGCATTATTTTTATCATCAGCAATGGTGTTAACTAGTTGTGAAGCGATTCAGAATGCAAATAATACTCAAAAAGGTGCCGTAATTGGTACTGCAGCAGGTGCTGTTTTAGGCGCTGTAATCGGGAATAATGTAGGAAAAGGCGGTAACGCTCCTCAAGGTGCCGTTTTAGGCGGTGTAGTTGGTGGAGTAGTTGGTGGAGTGATCGGTAATAAAATGGATAAACAAGCCAAAGAAATTAAAGAAGCTTTACCAGGAGCAGAAGTAGTGAGAGTAAATGAAGGAATTAAAGTAACTTTATCAGAAAATACGGTAAACTTTGACTTTGATTCATCTAATCTTACTTCAGTTGCTAAAACCAACCTGAATAAACTAGCAGAAGTTCTTAAAAACAATCCTGATACCAATATCAATATTTATGGACATACTGATTCTAGAGGAACTGACTCATATAACCAAAGTTTGTCTGAAAGAAGAGCAAATTCAGTAGTGAATTATTTAGTTTCTCTTGGTGTTGCAAAATCTAGATTATTTGCAATGGGAGTTGGTGAAAAAGAGCCAATAGCGGATAACAGTACAGATGCTGGTAGAGCTAAAAACCGTAGAGTAGAATTTGCCATTACTGCAAATGAAGAAATGATTAAAGATGCTCAACAAGAAGCTAAATAACATACATAAATCATAATCCACTTAAATCGCCTTGTTTGCAAGGCGATTTTTTATTTTTTTATTCTTAAATTTGTATAGTATAATAACTTTTGATGGGAAAATTTTTAAAACTTTTACGTGTAGAACAATGGGTAAAAAACCTTTTTGTTTTTACACCACTTTTCTTTTCGGGGAATGTTACACATGTGGATTTAACGTTAAAAAGCATTTTCGCCTTTTTGGTTTTTTCATTTACAGCTAGTTCTATTTATATATTAAACGATTATACAGACATAGAATCAGACAAAAAACATCCTGAGAAATGTAATAGACCTTTAGCAAGTGGTGCCATTTCTAAAACCGCTGCTAAAATTATTTTTGTACTTCTTATTTTATCTGTTGTTTTATTGGTTTTCTTTGGTGGAGATTATTTCCATAAAAATTTTACCAAATTTTCTATCATCATTGCCTCGTATTTCTTCATGAATATTGCTTATACTTTTAAGCTAAAACATGTCGCCATTATAGATGTTTGCATTATTGCATTAGGATTTGTGCTCAGAGTTTTAGCGGGAGGTTATGCTACAGGAATTGTCGTTTCACAATGGGCTATTTTATTAACCTTTGTTTTGGCATTAGTTTTAGCGATTGGCAAAAGAAGAGGAGAGTTAATAAACGCCGAAATTTCTGGGAAAACCCGAAAAGCACTTGACGGCTATAACGTACAATTTGCAGATATTGCCCTTTCTATTTCGGTAACATTGGCAATTGTTTGTTACTTAATGTTTACCTTAACTCCTGAAGTTCAAGAAAAATTTGGGGTAAGAGTTTTTTATACTGTTTTGTTTGTAGTTTTTGCTTTTTTAAGGTATTTACAGCAAACTTTGGTGTATAATAAAACAGAATCTCCTACTAAAATTGTCTACAAAGACAGATATATACAAATAACCATTCTTATTTGGTTAATAGCATTTTTGTTATTAATATATTTAAAAAAATGAAACCAGATTTCGTAAAAAATGTTTCTACTTGGGGCAATCATCCCATAGTAAACAAACTGTTCAAAGCCGAAGAAGACTACAGTAAAATCAGAGAATTTGTAAGACAAAATAACGAAGTTATTGCGTATGGAAATGGCAGATGCTATGGAGATGCATCCTTAGCTGAAGCCATGTTTTCTACAAAGAAATTAAATAAATTCATCAGTTTTGACCGTTTAAATGGCATTTTAGAATGCGAATCTGGAGTTTTGCTTTCTGAAATTTTAGAAATTACAGTACCTCAAGGTTACTTTTTAGCCATCACGCCGGGAACTAAGTTTATTACATTGGGTGGAGCGATTGCATCAAACATTCATGGGAAAAATCACCATGCAGAAGGTGGTTTTTCAGAATGTGTAATTGAGTTTAAAATGATGGTAGAAGATGGCGAAATCATCACGTGTTCTAGAGAAGAAAATGCAGAGAAATTTTGGGCTACTTTCGGAGCAATGGGACTTACCGGAATTATTCTCTCTGCTAAAATTAAACTCAAAAATATAGAATCGGCATACATTCGTCAAGAGTCTATAAAAGCTGAAAATCTAGACGAAATCTTCCAACTTTTCGAAGAATCAGAAGACTGGACTTATACCGTAGCTTGGATAGATTGCTTGCAAAAAGGTAAAAACATAGGCAGAAGTATTTTAATGAGAGGGGAGTTTGCACTTAGAGCAGAATTACCACAAAAATGGCAAGAAAATCCATTGAGATTAAAGAAAAAATTCAGCCCTACTATTCCGGTTTATTTTCCAAGTTTTGTGTTGAATAGTTTTTCTGTAAGAGCTTTTAACTTTTTGTATTTCAATAAACAAAGACATAAAGTAGTTAAAAATTTCATAGACTACGAAACTTTTTTCTATCCTTTAGATGCGATTAATGACTGGAATAAAATTTACGGAAAAGGTGGTTTTATTCAATACCAAATGGTGATACCAAAAGAAAAAGGAAAAGAAGGCATGAAAAAAATCCTAGAAACCATTGGTAGAAGTGGACAAGGTTCGTTTTTAGCAGTTCTTAAACTTTTTGGCAAAGGAAATCCAGAAGCGTATAATTCTTTCCCTTTTGAGGGTTATACATTGGCTTTAGACTTTAAAATCAATCGAGAATTAAGACAATTGGTAGATAATTTAGATAAAATTGTAGAAGAATTTGGCGGTAGAATTTACTTGACCAAAGACAGCATGAGTAAACCTTCACTCACCAATTATCTGAAAAATGTAGACAGTTCTAAATTTGTTTCGCTGCAAAGCAAAAGAATAAAAAGAGGTTCTTAATAAAAAAAACTAAATCACTCATAACTAATTCATTACATATGATTATTCTTGGTTCCACATCAGAAGTTGCACAAGCATTTGTAGAAAAAGCATTAACTGCTGGTGAAAAATTTCCTAAAATTTATCTGGTTACTTCTAGCCGAGAAACCACAGAACGTTTTGCTCAACATATCGATGTGAAATTTCTACAGCCATCAGAAATCATAGAATTGGATTTGACTCAAGAAATCAATTATTCTGTTTTTGAAAATGTAGATTCACATTTGCTTTTCTGTGCCACTGGTTATTTAGGTTTGGGAACCGAAGATGGTTTGTATGATGATAAAAACACCGAGAAAATCATCGACATCAATTACGCAAAATTGGTTCCTGTAATCAATTATTTTGCTAAAAAAATGGAAAGCAAAAGAAGCGGAAACATCATCGCGCTTTCCTCTGTAGCAGGAGATAGAGGAAGACAGAGTAATTTTATCTACGGAAGTGCAAAAGCAGCTTTTACAGCCTATTTAAGCGGATTGAGAAATTATCTTTTTTCTAAAAAAGTTCATGTGATGACTGTAAAACCAGGTTTTATGGAAACCAAAATGACCGAAGGTTTACCACTCAATCCAAAACTTACTGCAACACCAAAACAAGCGGCAGAATGCATTTATAAAGCTTATAAAAAGCAAAAAAATATCGTTTATGTTTTGCCAATTTGGAGATTAATCATGCTTATCATCATTCATATTCCTGAGTTTATTTTTAAGAAATTGAAAATGTAATTTTCTATTCATATCCTGTCGTTTTACTAATGAAAAAACTATATCTATTTGATTTTGATGGAACACTTACGTACAAAGACACCATGTTTTTGTACTTGCAGTTTTATAATGAAAAAAAATATTTCTGGAATTTTCTGAAACATATTCCGCTTTTTGTTTTGGTGAAATTACACTTAGCGAATGCAGAAAAAGTGAAGAAAAGTTTCATCAGTTCTATTCTAAAAGGGGAAAGAGAAGAAAAAATCAATAGAGTTTCTCAAGATTTTATCGATAAATTTTATCCGAAAATCATCAGAGAAAACGCTTTAGAATTTATCGAAAATATTGACAAAGAAAATACAGAAAGTTACTTAATAACCGCTTCTCTTGATATTTGGGTGAAACCTTTTGCTGAAAAAATGGGAATGAAGTTTTTGGCTACAGAAGCCCGTTTCGAAAACGGAATTTTTACAGGACATTTAAAAACCAGAAATAACAACGGTAAAGAAAAAGTAAACCGAATTAAAAAAGAAATAGAAGGCAAAAAGTACGATAAAATCATCGCTTTTGGGGATACTTCTGGAGATTTACCTATGCTTTCTCTCGCGCACGAATCTCATTACAGATTTTTTCATTAATTTCGTCGCGTTAAATTCTAAAATTGAGAAATTAAGATTTTCTATCTTAATGCTCACAAATATTTCCTAAAAATGACACAGATATATTTAGATAATGCTGCTACTACACCACTTTTAGACGAAGTAATAGATGCAATGGTAGTGGTTATGAAAAACAATTTCGGGAATCCTTCTTCTACTCATACTCTTGGTCAAGAAGCCAAAACGATTTTAGAAGAAACTCGTAGAAAAATTGCCCATGAACTTCATGTTTCCCCTGCAGAAATTATCTACACTTCTTGCGGAACGGAAGCTAATAATTTAATTCTGAAATCTGCGGTTGAAGATTTAAAAATCGAAAGAATCATTACCACAGAATTAGAGCATAAATGTGTAGCAGAATCGGTGGAAAATCTCAAAAATTTTAAAAATGTAGAAGTAATTTACCTCAATATCAATGAAAAAGGAGATGTAGATATAGAGCAATTACAGCAGCTTTTGAAGTCTTCAGATAAAAAGACTTTAGTAAGTTTAATGCACGCCAATAATGAAATTGGTAATCTTTTAGACCTTGACAAAGTTGCAAATATTTGCAAAGAAAACGGAGCGTATTTTCATTCAGATACGGTGCAAACGATGGCGCATTTGCCTTTGGATTTTTCTAAAACTTTAGTAGATTTTGCCAGTTGTAGTGCGCACAAATTCCATGGGCCAAAAGGTGCAGGTTTTGCTTTCATCAGAAAGTCTACTCACTTAAAAGCTCAAATTCACGGTGGAACTCAAGAAAGAAATTTAAGAGCTGGAACTGAAAACGTGGTAGGAATTGCAGGATTAGGAAAGGCATTTGAAATTGCAACGGATAATTTAGAGAAATTCTCTTCTCATATTCAAGAAATCAAGGATTACGCCATCCAAAGACTTTCAGAAAAAATTCCAGGAATTCTTTTTAATGGTAGAAGTGCAGAAAGTGATAAGAGTCTTTATACGGTTTTAAGTGTTTCTTTGCCTTCACAAAATCCGTTGATTGGGTTACAATTGGATATGAAAGGAATTGCGGTTTCACAAGGAAGCGCATGTAGTTCTGGAGCAGCAAAACCATCATCTGTACTTTCTAAAATTTTAAGTGAAGAAACTCAGCAAAATACCACTCCGCTTAGAATATCTTTTTCTCATAAAACAACAAAAGAAGAAATAGATGCGTTAGTTAATGCATTGGTAGAAATCTTGCGATTATAGAAAAAGATAATGGTTCGCATAGACAATACTTTTAAAAATTTGGCAAGAATATTGTAAATTTGTAACCTGAAATCAATAAATAATTAGAAACAAATATTAAAGAATTATGGCAGTAGAATTAACAGACAGCAACTTTCAAGAATTGGTATTAAATTCAGATAAACCAGTATTAGTAGATTTTTGGGCAGCTTGGTGTGGACCATGTAGAATGCTTGGACCAATCATTGAAGAACTTCATGATGATTTCCAAGGAAAAGCGATTGTAGGAAAAGTAGATGTAGATAACAATCAACAAGTATCTATGGATTACGGAATCAGAAATATCCCTACTGTTTTGATTTTTAAGAATGGAGAAGTAGTAGATAAATTCGTAGGAGTAGCTCCTAAAGCGGCTATTGCAGAGAAATTAAATGCATACTTGTAAAAATAATACAATTGAAAATGAATGCTTTCCGTTTTGGAGAGCATTTTTTTTATAAAAATATTTGCAGTATTCAAGAAAAGTTGTAATTTTGCCATCACGAAAAAAGAGCAATGTTCTTTAATTAAAAGATCCGGTAGTTCAGTTGGTTAGAATGCCGCCCTGTCACGGCGGAGGTCGCGGGT
>CAZHCK010000062.1:0-14403 GCA_964530915.1 uncultured Cloacibacterium sp.
ACTATAAATATTTTAATCTAATGCTTTTAAGTTCACAGAAGTTTAACAAATCTTTAGGTTTTTAATCTTTTGTGAACTTTTTTATTTTATTTAAATTTGAAAAATCATTAACAACAAAATCTTAATAAAAAGTGGTTTCAAAACTCGCTCAAAACCTTATCGGTTCAGAAATTATTAAAATCGGTAATCAAGTAAACGAACTCAAAGCTCAAGGAGCTGAAATTGCCAACCTCACCATCGGTGATTTAGATTCTAACATTTATCCTATTCCTGTAGGATTAAAACAAAATATTCAGAAAGCTTATGCAGATAATTTAACCAATTATCCTCCTGCAAATGGTTTGCTTTCATTAAGAAAAGCAGTGGCAAAAGACATTAAATCTCGTTGGAATTTAGATTATTCTCCAGAAGATATTTTGGTTTCTGGTGGTTCTAGACCTCTAATTTATGCTACTTTTAAAACCATTGTAGATGAAGGAGACAAAGTAGTTTACGCCGTTCCTTCTTGGAATAATAACCACTACGCTTATTTAACTTCAGCCAATGCAGTAGAACTAGAAGTTTCTCCAGATAATAATTTTTTGCCAACAGCTGATGTAATTACACCACATTTAGAAGGTGCAGTTTTATTGGCGCTTTGCTCTCCGCTAAACCCAACTGGAACTATGTTTACCAAAGAACAACTTTCAGAAATTTGTGAAGCGGTAATTGCAGAAAATAAAAAGAGAGGAGAAGGCGAAAAACCGCTTTACTTAATGTACGACCAAATTTATGCAATGCTTACGTTTGGTGATTCAGAACATTTTAATCCAGTTTCTCTTTATCCAGAACTTAGAGATTACACCATTTATATCGATGGAACTTCTAAATGTTTCGCAGCAACTGGAGTTAGAGTAGGATGGAGTTTTGGACCAACTAAAGTGATTGATAGGATGAAAGCGCTATTAACGCACGTTGGAGCTTGGGCGCCGAAACCAGAACAACAAGCAGTAGCAGAGTTTTTAGATAATACACCAGCTGTAAATGAATTTGTGAATGATTTCAAAGGTAAAATTGCGCACAGTTTAGAAGTTCTACATGTTGGAATTCAAGAAATGAAATCTAAAAATTTCGCGGTAGATAGCATTAAACCAATGGGTGCTTTGTATTTAACCATTAAATTAGATTATGTAGGAAAAACCACTGAAGATGGAAAAGTTCTGAAAGATTCTACTGATTTAGTTTTCTATTTAATCGAAAATGCAGGAGTAGCTTTAGTTCCATTTTCAGCATTTGGAAATTCTAGAGAAATGCCTTGGTTTAGAGCATCAGTTGGCGCTTGTTCAGTAGAAGATTTACAAAAAATGTTCCCAAAACTAGAAACTGCTTTAAGCGAACTAACATAACTTATAACTAAATGAAGATTATCGCTGTAATACCAGCTCGTTATGCTGCAAGTAGATTTCCAGGGAAATTAATGCAGATTTTAGGCAACAAAACCGTGATTGCTACTACTTACCAAAATGTGGTGGAAACTCAGCTATTTGATGAGGTTTTCGTGGCGACTGATTCTGAAATTATTTTTGAAGAAATTACCAAAATCGGCGGAAAAGCAGTAATGACTGGTGAACACGAAACGGGAAGCGACAGAATAGCAGAAGCGGTTCAAAACATTGATTGTGATATTGTTATAAATGTTCAAGGAGATGAACCTTTCCTGAAAACTGAACCTTTGAAACAACTGATTCAAGTTTTTGAAAATGATGTAGACAAAGAAATTTCATTGGCTTCGCTTAAAATCAGGTTAAAGGAAAAGGAAGAAATCGAAAATCCGAATAATGTAAAAGTCATTACAGATTTACAGAATTTTGCGATGTATTTCAGTCGTTCTGTGATTCCTTATCCTAGAGAAACCTCTGTAGAACACTTGTATTACAAGCATATTGGTGTTTATGCTTTCAGAAAAGAAGCATTGTTGAAATTTGCTAATTTAGAAATGACTCCACTTGAAATTTCAGAAAAAATAGAAGCCATTCGTTATCTGGAAAACGGAATGAAAATCAAAATGATAGAAACAGATTTCATTGGCGTAGGAATAGATGTTCCCGAAGATTTAGAAAAAGCGAAAGCTATTCTGAATAATGAAACGAAAGCGTCATAAAAAAGTTATGCTGATGATATAAATATTTCAAAAAAAAGGGTGTTGAAAATTGGAACTTAACACAAAAACTTTATATTTGAAACTTCGTAAAAAAGATTGAATGAAAAAGATACTATTAATCGCAACAATTCTAGTAACCACCATATTTTCGGCGCAAACTGCTAAACAAATTATTGATAAAAATATAGAGTTAACTGGCGGATTAACCAACTGGAAACTGCTGAATTCTATTATTTTACAAGGAAAAGTAATTCTAGGCGTCAATGATGAATATGCGATGAAGATTTATCAACAAAGACCTAATCTTACCAAAACAGTAGTATTCATCGGTAATAAAGAAAATGTAATCGAAGGATATGATGGTAAAAATGGTTACGCAATGAATTACGTGGTGAATAAACTTCAGGTTCAAAAAAATTACGTTCCAGAAAGCTTTGACACAGATTTCATCGATTACGAGAACAAAGGTTTTACCGCACAAGTTCTTGGTAAAGAAAAAGTGGGAGACAGAGATTGTTATAAGGTAGAACTCACCAAAAATGTGAATAAAACCGTTTATTTTTTTGATGTTCAGAACTTTTTATTGCTGAAAGAAGAAAAGAAAGACGAAACATTGGTGTATTCTGATTTTAAAAAGGTGAATAATTTGGTAATGCCTTTCAGAATTGAAGCAACTACGCCGAAAAAAGAAGGAGATTACGTGATGATTCTTTATAAAATTGAAGTCAACAAAGCTTTTCCTGCCAATACTTTTAAGTTCTAATAACGGTTTACGATAAAAAATTTCTATTACTGCAATTTCTATGGATTTTGCAGTTTTTTTATCCCTAAATTTGAAATCAAATATAATCAAAATGAAAAAAATATTAATTATTCTCATGGCATTTTTTGGACTTTTCTCTTCACAAGCGCAACAAGCAAAATCCATTCATTCTTTTAAAGTGAAAGCTTTAGATGGTAAAACAATTGATTTTTCTAAATTTAAAGGCAAGAAGATTCTAATTGTAAATACAGCGTCAGAATGCGGTTTTACACCACAGTATGAAGGTTTACAGAAGTTGTACGAAACGTACAAAGACCAATTGGTGATTGTAGGTTTCCCTGCAAATAATTTTGGTGGACAAGAACCTGGAAGTAATGAAGAAATCGGTGCTTTTTGCAAAAAAAATTACGGAGTTACCTTTCCGATGGCGGCTAAAGTTTCTGTAAAAGGAAATGATATTGCTCCCATTTTCAAATTCTTAACAGACAAAAAACTAAACGGAGTAAAAAGCACAACAATCCTTTGGAACTTCGAGAAATTTTTGCTCAATGAAAAAGGAGAGTTAATCGATACTTTTGTAAGTACTACAAAACCTACTTCTGAATCTATTACTAAGTATTTTAAATAAAAAAAGCCTCAAATTTTGAGGCTTTTTTTGTTTTTTATTCTTTTCCTTTTTCGGCAAAACTGAAAATACTGCCTAATTTTATTTTAGAATATCCGTAAGATTTTATTTTCGATGAATTCACCAAAGCTTGTGCTAAAATGTCTGTTGGCAATGGTTTTTGAGATTCTAAAACACCAAATTTATTGGCAAATTTTATAATTCTAGCTCCTAAAACTTCGCCAGTTCTGTCGGTGTTTTTTCGATCGAGCATTCCAGGTTGGAAAATGGTAATTTTATTAAAATGAAGTTTTTTTACTTCTTCTTCTAATTCGCCCTTCATTCTAGAGTAGAAAATTTTAGAATTAGGATTGGCTCCATAAGCAGAAACCAAAACGAAATCTTCCACGCCATTTTCTTTGGCAGTTTTGGCAAATTGTAATTGATAATCAAAATCTACTTTTCGCTGTGCTTCCTTGCTTCCTGCATCTTTCAAGGTAGTTCCGAGGCAAGAAAAAGCGACATCACCTTTTACCAAATCTTTCCATTCTTCTGGCTTTTCGAAATTTACTACATGAAATTTTACTTTTTCAGAAGTAGATTCTACAGGTTTTCTTACAAAAGCATGAATTTCTTCAAAATCTTTGTCTTGACTTAGTTTTTGAACCAAATCTTTTCCTGTAGCGCCAGTTGCTCCTATAATTAAAGCCTTCATAACAAAATTTTTAAAGGGATTGATAAAGTGATAAATATTACTTTAAAATTAAGAAAAAATTGAATATGATTTATTATTTTTGTTAAAACTAATAACAACATTGTCACTTATTATTCCCAATCATGATTTACGCTAATGGAAGCTGAAGAAATCCGTAATTATTGTCTCAACAAAAAAGGAGTTACGGAAGGTTTTCCGTTTGATGAAACTACTCTAGTCTTTAAAGTAGGCGGTAAAATGTTTCTATTAATGGCTTTAGAAAAGCAACCATTGGTTTTTTCGGCAAAAAATACTGCAGATTATAACGAAGAACTGCGAGAGCAATATTACCAAATTTCGGGAGCTTATCACATGAATAAAACGCATTGGAATTCTGTAATTTGTGAAGGATTGAAGCCAGAATTCACTAAAAAACTCATTGATGATTCATATCAATTGGTGTATGAAAGTTTAACAAAGAAAATAAAATTAGAAATTAATAAATAAATTCTTGATATAATGATTAATATAATTTTAAATACAATTTTTTTTGGATCTGCAATTTTTTGGATCTTGTTGTATTTTATTGATAAGGATTATACAAAGAAAATTAGACTTATTTTAGGAATAATTTTTATTATACTTTTATTATATGGTTTATATGGAATATTGATTTATGTAATAAATGATAGGTAGAAAAGCATTCAGAAATTCTGAATGCTTTTTGTTTTATAAAACATCTTTATCAAGATGCTGTTCTTCTTCTTTGTAATGTTCGTGAAGATGTACAGGTTCAGATTTTTTGGTCGTTTTCATTTGAATAATATCTACCAAAAGAGAAAATGCCATCGCAAAGTAAATATAACCTTTCGGAATTTCTTTGCCAAAACCTTCCACGATTAGTGAGAAACCAATCAATAGCAAGAATGAAAGTGCTAAAATTTTAAAAGCAGGATGTTTATTCACGAAATTGCTGATAGGTTCTGCGGCAAATAGCATGATAATCACCGTTACAATTACCGCTACATACATTACCCAAACTTCTTTTACCATTCCTACCGCAGTAATAATGGAGTCGATAGAGAACACCAAATCCATTAATAAAATTTGGAATATCACTTGTCCGAAACTCGTTACAATCATGGTTTTAGTTACATCGCCATCTTCGCCTTCCATTTTATGATAAATTTCGGCGGTACTTTTGTAAAGTAGGAATAAACCTCCAAGAATTAAAATCAAATCTTTACCAGAAATTCCCGTCTCGAAAACGGTAAATAAATCTTGGTCTAGTTTCATAATTTGACTAATCAAGAGTAATAAACCAAGTCTCATCACTCCGGCAAGAATGAGCCCGATTCTTCTGGCTTTTTTCTGTTGATTTACAGGTAACTTATTCGCCAAAATAGAAATGAAGATTACATTGTCTATTCCTAGAACGGTTTCTAGTGCGATAAGGGTAAGTAAAGAAATAATAATTTCTGCTTCCATAGTTTTATTTTATGATTTTCACAAAACTATAGAAACTATGAATCTAATTTTATAAAATATGATTGAAAATTTATATGATTCTAACTCTTAACTAAAGTTAAAATTTTCGGTCAAAGCCTTGTCTTCATCTAATCTTTCGATGAGTTTTTCTAGCGATTCAAATTTAATTTCTTCATGTAGAAAATCTCTGAATTTCACAGTAATTACCTCGCCATAAATATCTTGATTGAAGTCTAAAATGTATACTTCTGCAGTCAATTTATCACCATTTACAGTAGGATTAGTACCAATGCTCATCATGCCTTTGTAAAATTGGTCTTTCACAAAAACTTCTACAATGTAAGCACCTTTTTTAGGTAAAAGTTTCAGTTCATTTATTTCTAGATTTGCAGTAGGGTAACCTATTGTTCTTCCTAGTTTTTTCCCGTCAATTACTTTTCCAGTAAGAGAGTAGGAATAACCAAGCATTTTATTGGCGCCCACGATGTTTCCGTTTCCTAAGCAATTTCTGATTTTAGTAGAACTGATATTAAAATCATCGTCATTTTTGATGGCTTGTAGTTGCTCTACAGTAAAATCTAATTCGGTAGAAAGTTTTTGGAGCAGTTCGAAGTTCCCAGATTTATTTTTCCCGAAAACATGGTCGTGACCTATGATAATGTGTTTTACATTCAGTTTTTTGATGAGAATTTCACGAATAAATTCTTCGCCGGTTAAGTTTCTGAAATGTTCATCAAATTTTTGTAAAAATAAAATGTCAATTCCAGCCTTTTCCAGTAAAAAAAGTTTTTCTTCTAAAGTGTTGAGCAGTTTAAGGTCATCATTTGGGTTAAAAATTTTCCTAGGATGAGGCCAAAAGGTGAGCAAAGAAGTCTCTAAATTATTTTTTTCTGCCTTGTCTTTCAATTGATTGATGATGGAAATATGACCGAGATGAACTCCGTCAAACATTCCTAAAGAAAGAACTTTAGGTGATTTTTCGTGATAAAAATTTAAATCTTCAATGAGTTTCAAAACCGCTTACATTTTCTGTGTGCAAAGATGAAAAAAAATATTGATTTTTGATTATGTATTTTGAAGAGAATCACTATATTTGCACCACAAGAAAAAATAAAGCAATGGCAAACCAAATTAAAGGGAAAATTTCACAAATTATCGGTCCAGTTATAGACGTTCTTTTTCAAGAAGTAGAAGAATTACCAAAAATTTATGATGCTCTTGAAATTAAAAAATCAAACGGAGAAACTGTTGTATTAGAAGTAGAACAACACATTGGTGAAGATATGGTAAGATGTATCTCAATGGACGCTACTGACGGTTTACAAAGAGGGCAAGAAGTTGTAGGAACAGGAAACCAAATTACCATGCCAACAGGTGATGGTGTAAACGGAAGACTTTTTAACGTAGTAGGTAATGCAATTGACGGACTTCCTAATTTATCTAAAGATGGCGGTTTGCCAATCCACAGAGAAGCTCCTCATTTCGATCAGCTTTCTACTTCGGCTGAAGTTTTATTTACTGGTATCAAAGTAATCGACCTTATCGAACCTTATGCAAAAGGTGGTAAGATTGGTTTATTCGGTGGTGCTGGTGTAGGAAAAACAGTATTAATTCAAGAATTAATCAATAATATTGCTAAAGGACACGGTGGTTTATCTGTGTTCGCTGGTGTAGGTGAAAGAACAAGAGAAGGAAATGACCTTCTTAGAGAGATGTTAGAGTCTGGTATCATTAAATATGGTGAAGGTTTCATGCACTCTATGGAAGAAGGTGGATGGGATTTATCTAAAGTAGATTTAGAAGAAATGAAAGATTCTAAATGTACCTTCGTTTTCGGACAGATGAACGAACCTCCTGGTGCAAGAGCTAGAGTAGCACTTTCTGGTCTTACTGTTGCTGAATATTTCAGAGATGGTGGTGAATCAGGTCAAGGTAGAGACGTATTATTCTTCGTAGATAATATCTTTAGATTTACACAAGCTGGTTCTGAGGTATCTGCACTTTTAGGACGTATGCCTTCTGCAGTAGGTTACCAGCCAACTCTTGCTTCTGAAATGGGAGCAATGCAAGAAAGAATTACTTCTACTAAAAATGGTTCAATTACTTCTGTACAAGCAATCTACGTTCCTGCGGATGACTTAACTGACCCAGCTCCAGCAACTACGTTTGCTCACTTAGATGCAACTACCGTATTAGATAGAAAAATTGCTTCATTAGGTATTTATCCAGCAGTAGATCCACTAGCTTCTACTTCTAGAATCTTAACTCCAGAAATTTTAGGAAATGAGCATTATGATACAGCTCAGAGAGTAAAAGAAATTCTTCAAAGATATAAAGCGCTTCAAGATATCATCGCAATCCTTGGTATGGAAGAACTTTCTGAAGAAGATAAATTAGTAGTATATAGAGCTAGAAAAGTACAGAGATTCTTATCTCAACCTTTCCACGTTGCAGAGCAATTTACAGGTCTTAAAGGAGCTTTAGTAGATATCAAAGATACGATTAAAGGTTTCAACATGATCATCGATGGTGAATTAGATCATTTACCAGAAGCTGCTTTCAACTTGAAAGGAACTATCGAAGAAGCAATCGAAGCAGGTCAAAAAATGCTTGCTGAAAACGCTTAATAAATTTTAAATGTTAAATTTTAGATTTTAGATTTGATTTCAACAATTTAAAATTTAAAATCTATAATCTATAATTTGAAAAGAAATGAATATTAAAATATTAACTCCGGAATTTGTAGTTTTTGATGGCGAAGTAGATTCAGTTCTTCTTCCTGGAAAAAATGGTGATTTCCACATCATGAAAAACCACGCCGCTATTGTTTCTTCTTTAGTGAATGGTAAAGTAAGAGTTTTCACGAATGAAATTCAGAATGAAAATTTTGCAAAATTCTTTACCAAAGAAAACGAAAAGAACAGTGTTTTTTCTTATTCCATCAACAGTGGTGTAGTAGAATTTAGTAACGATAAAGGAATTATCCTTTGTGATTAAAATTCTTCACAATAAATTAAAAACTCGAGCAATTTTGCTCGAGTTTTTTGTTTTATAAGGTTAAGATGACTCCATTTTCTTTTAAAATTTGAATCGGTTTAGAATACCAAAACAATTCAAAATCATCAAAATCTAATTCATATTTTGCTTTTAACTGATTGAATGTTAGATTTTTATGAGATTTTATAGAAATTTCGTCAATGGTTTCTATTAACCAAATTGCTTTTTCTTTTTCTAAATTGATACTAAAAACATTGGTCTTTTCATGGAAGGTAAGTGTTGCCATTTCCCAAGAATTTCCTTTTTTTGACTTCGTGAAAAACTCTACCAAAGGTTTCGCTCCTGTCCAAACAATTTTAGCATTTGGTTTGGTGCTAAAGAGGTCTTCTTCTAAAAGACAATCGTGAATATAATCAGGATGAATAGTTGTTTTAGGAATTTTAAAATCAAACCATTCTTGTAGCGGATTTTCAAAACAAATTCCGTGCATATAATTAAACAGGGATTTCTTAAGTCCAAAACTAAATTTACTATGGTCGATTCCAGTTTTATCTTGGAATTCTACATCGTTGTTGGCAAAAGTAATCTCCTTCAAATGAGGAATTACGCCAAATTCCTCAGGATTTTTTCCAACAGGAGAATGTGCGGTCATAGCGAACTGATGCCAAAATCCACTTTGTAAAATCCCCATTTCAAACATTTGACGAACCATTTCCAAAGAATCGATGGTTTCTTGTTCGGTTTGTGTAGGATAACCGTACATTAAATAGGAGTGAACCATAATTCCTGCTTCAGTAAAATTTCTGGTGACTTTGGCAACTTGAGCAACAGAAACTCCTTTGTTGATGAGTTTCAATAATCTGTCAGAAGCTACTTCTAGACCGCCAGAAACCGCTACACAACCCGAAAGTTTCAGTAAAAAACATAAATCTCGTGTAAAACTTTTTTCAAATCTGATGTTCGTCCACCAAGTAACTACTAATTTTCTTCTCAAAATTTCAAGAGCCACTTCTCGCATTAAAGCTGGTGGTGCAGCTTCATCTACAAAGTGGAAACCGTTTTCTCCTGTTTTTTCAATGAGTTCTTCCATTCTGTCAACCAAAATTTTGGCAGCAATAGGCTTATAAATTTTGATATAATCGAGCGATATGTCGCAAAAAGTACATTTTCCCCAATAACAGCCATGAGCCATCGTGAGTTTATTCCATCTTCCATCACTCCACAAACTGTGCATAGGATTGGCAATTTCTATAACAGAAATGTATTGGTCTAAAGGTAAATCTGTGTAATCTGGCGTCCCAATTTCGGCTTGTTTATAATCGTTTCTTTCAGAGTTATTTTTATAAACAATTTCTACGTTTTCTAAGTGGAAAGTGCGCTTGAATAAAGATGCTTCACGATGTTCAGAATGACAGACGTTTTCAAAGAGCAATTCTATTGGCAGCTCGCCATCGTCTAATGTGATAAAATCAAAAAATTCAAAAACTCTTTTGTCTTTTAAATCCCTAAGTTCTGTATTGGCAAAACCGCCACCAAAAGCCGTTTTAATGTTTGGATAATGATTTTTAATATGTTGAGCGCATCTAAACGCTGAATATAAATTACCAGGAAACGGAACGGAAAAACAAACCAGTTTCGGCTGCGTTTCGAGAAGTTTTTTATCTAAAATTTCAAGAGTAAAGTTATCTACGAAAGTTTTGTCTGATTGGAGTTTTTCATACAACTCGTCAAATGAATTAGCGCTTCTTCCTAGTCGTTCTGCATATCTGCTAAATCCAAAATTTTCATCAATATTTTCTATAATATAATCTGATAAATCTTCTAAGTAAAGGGTAGCGAGATGCTTTGCTTTGTCTTGTAATCCCATGTTTCCAAAAGCGTATTCCATATCATCTAACTGATTAAATCTGGAAGCTTCTGGCAAGAAATTCATACTGCAAATTTGTCTTGCAAGTGTTGGTTTTTTATTTTGAAGAAAAGCAATCACTTCATCTATGGTTTTGATATATTCTTCTCTCAATGCAAAAATTCTCTGAGTATTTTCAGATAAATTTTCAGGCTTTACGTTAAAAATTTCAGTAACTCCTTTTTTGGAAAAAATTTCTAAAATAACTTCAATTCCTAAATCGATTTGATAGCTAGAAATATTTTTGGTATTGAGAAATCCTTTCAAGTACGCAGTTGCGGGATACGGCGTATTGAGTTGGGTAAATGGAGGAGTGATAAGTAAAATGTCTTTCAAAAGTAGAATTTTTTACAAATTTAGTTTTTTCTCGAAGATTTATAGATTTTGAAAATATTTTAAATCAAACATATTTAAAATAATAGAATAATTAAATATTTTCTTCTAATTTTTTGTGCGAGATAATGATTAATATAATCATTAAAAGAATAGAAACTAGAGAAGCATTAAGGGTGCCTAAGTCTAAGCCTCCTTTTGCTAATGGCTTTGTTAGAAAATCACCAAAAGTAGCACCAAAAGGTCTTGTAAAAATAAAAGCAATCCAAAAAAGTAATATATGATTTATTTTAGTAAAATAATGTAAAAAAACCACTGCTACAATAATTGAACCAGTAATAAGAGCGCCATGCAAATAGCTTAGTCCTAGATTGTCATTAAGAAAATCTCCGAAGGCTGTTCCTAAACTATTAGAAAATAGAACTGCCATCCAAAAATAAATTTCTTTATTTTTTTCTGAAATAGGATAAAATTCTAAATTTAAAAATTTTTTATACCAAAAAAATAAAGACAATAATAAACATACAATTAGTAATAAACTTCCCAATGCATAACCAAGATGTAAACTTCTATCTATAAAATCTGAAATTTCTGTACCTAAAGTTGTGGTTCCAATAATAACCATCCAATAAAAAATAGGAATATATTTTTTTACAGAAAGTTGAAGAAATAAAGTAATTAGAAAGAAAATTAAAGTGATTGAAATACCAATGAAATAACCTAAATTAAGAGTTTGTGCAATAAAATCTCCTAATGTTTCTCCTAGTGTAGTCGCAATAATTTTCATTAACCAAAAGATTAACGTTATCTCCGCAACTTTATTTATTGTACCATTATTCATTTTTATTGATTATGTCTTATTGAGTGTAAATTTAAAAAAAATGGATGCAATTTTGCATCCATATCTTTTTTAAAGCTTATAATTTTTTGTTAAAACTTATAATTCTTTGAAATTTAAATTATTTTCAGCTAATAATTTTTCAGCTTGTTGCTTGTAAACACCATTCACTAATTTATCGTGAATAGCTTCAAAAGCAGCAAGAGTTTCATTGATTTCAGCATCTGTGTGAGAAGCTGTAGGAATTAATCTTAGAAGAATGCTTCCTTTTGGAATTACTGGATATACTACTACAGAAGTGAAAATTCCGAAATTTTCTCTTAAATCTTTAACT
Source organism: uncultured Cloacibacterium sp. (assembly GCA_964530915.1). GTDB lineage: Bacteria > Bacteroidota > Bacteroidia > Flavobacteriales > Weeksellaceae > Cloacibacterium. Next base: position 12,098 of record CAZHCK010000062.1, read on the forward strand.
AGAAGAGTAGCTTCTACTGGTGTTCCTTGCATGAAAACAGGAGTTACACAAGTGTTAGAATTTCCTAAGTTGAAACCTCTTTCCAGTAAACCATTTTGTAGTTTTTCTACATTTTCCCAAAGTTTAGCTTTGATTTCTGGTCTGGTTCTTAACAATTCTAATCTTTTTAAACCTCCAATTACCATTGGCATAGTCAATGATTTTGCGAAAATTTGAGAACGAAGATTGAATTTTAAGTATCTGATGATTTCTTTGTTTCCAGCGATAAATGCACCGAAACCAGCCATAGATTTAGCAAAAGTAGAGAAGTAAACATCAATTTGGTCTTGGCAACCTTGCTCTTCTCCAGCTCCGGCTCCAGTTTTTCCTAAAGTACCGAAACCATGAGCATCATCTACTAATAAACGGAAACTGTATTGTTTTTTGAATTCTGCAATTTCTTTAAGCTTTCCTTGTTGACCAGTCATCCCGAAAACTCCTTCAGTGATAACTAAGATACCACCACCGTTTTCTTCTGCAACTTTAGTAGCTCTTTTGATATTTTTTTCAAAACTATCCATGTCGTTATGACGGAACATGAAGCTTTTTCCCATGTGAAGACGAACTCCATCTACAATACAAGCGTGAGAATTAGAATCATAAACAATTACATCATGTCTAGAAACCAATGCATCAATTGTAGATAACATTCCTTGGTAACCAAAATTCAATAAATAAGCAGATTCTTTGCCTACGAAATCAGCTAATTCTCTTTCTAATTGTAAGTGTTGTTCTGTTTCACCAGACATCGCTCTAGCTCCCATTGGATAGAACATACCATATTCAGCAGCTGCTTTAGCATCAGCTTCTAAAACTTCTGGGTGATTACAAAGTCCTAAATAATCATTTGCACTCCAAAAAATGACTTCTTTTCCTTGGAATTTCATTCTAGGGCCAATTGGACCTTCTAATCTTGGGAAAATGAAATAACCTTCACCATAATCTGCAAATTGACCTAGAGGACCAGGATTTTCTTTAATTCTTTCAAAAATATCTTTCATTTCGATGATATTGTAGATTTGTATTTTAAATTTTAAAAAAATCAGATGCCAAGAAGGACATCTGAATTCTATTTTTATTTAATGTATTCTGTTTTAAAAACTTCTTCGTAATTATGTACACAATTATTGATGAATCCTTGTTCTTCCATCCATTTATCACTGTATACTTTGGTAATGTATCTAGAACCGTGGTCAGGGAAAATAAGGACAACTAAATCGTTTTCTGAGAAAGGATTTGCATTTGCATATTGTCTAAGTGCTTGTAAAACAGCACCGGTAGTATAACCACCCATAATCGCTTCTTTAAGAGCAATTTCTCTAGTACAATAAGCACTCATTTCATCATTTACTCTTACAAAATGGTCTATTCTGTCAAAAAGTAAAGCGGATGGAATAAGGTTTTTGCCTAAACCTTCAATTTGGTATGAATGAATTTCAGAAGGGTCTATTTCACCTGTTTCGTGATAAGTTTTTAAGATAGAACCATCTGCATCTACACCGATAATTTTGATATCAGGATTTTTTTCTTTTAAAAATTTAGCCGAACCTGAAAGTGTTCCACCAGTTCCTGTACAAGCAAAAAGATGAGTGATTTTTCCTTCAGTCTGTTCCCAAATTTCTGGACCAGTAGAAGAGTAGTGTGCATCTATATTCAGCTCGTTAAAATATTGATTGATGTAAATAGAATTTGGTGTTTCTGCTGCAATTCTTTTCGCTACTTCATAATAAGAGCGAGGATCATCTGCAGGAACAGAAGCGGGACAAACGTATACAGTAGCGCCCAAAGCTTTAAGGTAAGCAATTTTTTCTGGCTTGGTTTTATCACTTACAGAAAGAATACATTTGTATCCTTTTATAATACTTACCATAGCGATAGAAAAGCCCGTATTTCCAGAAGTGGTTTCTACGATAGTAGCACCAGGAGTTAAAAGACCTTTTCTTTCGGCAGCTTCTATAATATGAAGCGCGATTCTATCTTTAGTAGAATGTCCCGGATTAAAAGATTCTATTTTAGCATAAACTTTTGCTGGAATATCCTTAGTTACTTCATTAAGTTTCACCATTGGAGTATTACCAATTAACCCGAGAATGTTATCAAAAACGTTCGTCATTTTCTTCATTTTTCTCTAAAAAACCGTTTGCAAAAATAAGAAAAAAATCAAATAAATTTATCATTTTGTCCTAACATTTTGAACGGAAAGCAAATAGAAATGATTTTTTTCATGTTTTTTGTTCAATTATTTACCAAATTTTAAGCCAAACAAA
>CAZHCK010000063.1:0-14343 GCA_964530915.1 uncultured Cloacibacterium sp.
ATTTTTTGTTTGTTTGAGTTCTTTATAGTATTAATACTCAATATCAACCCAATTTGATGCGTTTTTTTCACTAATGATTTTTAAAAACTCATTATAAAAAATAATATTTGCTTTTTGATTTATTATACTTTTTTTTAAATCATTATATGTTTTTACTGTGTTGTCAATATTGACCGGTTTAGAATTTTCAAGATAAAAAACATCAATTTCATTAAGTGTTGAATTAATATTTCTTGGAATTATATTTAATTTGTTTTCCCAAAAGTCATCAATAAAATCTTTATAACTGGTTTTTAAATCATGAGCTAAATCAAAACCGTTTCCTACTAAAATAAGTCTATTCACAATTATTAATTTTTTCTTTAAATTTAATAAAAAAATCCAACTGAAAACTCAATTGGATTTTAAAATATTTTTCTCAAAATTTATTTCTTTCTTACTAACCATAGACCTATAAAGGTAAGGAGTCCGTTTAGAATAATCAATTCAACTCCTATTTTATAATCGGTGAAATTACTTACCACATAATTAATAAGATACGTGAAAATTGGTGCTAGTATGGTTACTGCTAGAATAGCATATTTTTTAGAAATCGTGTGATTCGTAAAAATACCAAAAGCAAATAAACCTAAAAGTGGACCATAAGTATAACCCGCTACTTCCATGATGAGATAAACGATAGATTTGTCATCAATCCATTTGAAAATCATAATGAGAAGGAAGAAAACAACTGTGAAAATTAAGTGAATTTTCATTCTCAATGTTTTCTTTTGTTTTTCGGTTCTGGTAGTATCTTCGTTTAAGTTTAATAAATCTACACAATAAGAACTTGTAACCGCGGTTAAAGCACCATCAGCAGACGGAAATAGAGCAGAAGTTAGCCCGATAATGAAAATTACAGAAATAAACATAGGAAAATAACCTTGCAGAGAAAGTGCTGGGAATAAATCGTCTCCTATAATATTGTTAATGTTTCCTGCAGCGTCTTTAAACCCAAAAATATTGGTAATATTTACTTTTCCATTGACTACATCTACCAATTGCGAATATTCTGCGCCGTTTTGCATCGCAAAAAGATAAAGTAAACCTCCTAAAAATAAGAATGCCAAGTTTACCAACAACAGCGTTCCGGCAAAAGTGAGCATGTTTTTTTTAGAATTCTTAAGATTGTCTACAGAAATATTTTTTTGCATCATTTCTTGGTCCAGACCAGTCATAGCAATGGTGATAAACATTCCTCCTAGAATTGTTTTTAAGAAAAATGTTTTAGAATTAATATCAGTATTAATGAAATGGGTATAGTCTTTATCCGCCAAAATTTGGAAAGCTTCTGGAGTTGAAAGATTAAGATTTGATAAAATATAAATAATACACGCAACTAGGCTGATGATCATAAATGAAGTTTGCAATGTATCTGTGATTACAATGGTTTTAACACCGCCTTCATAAGTGTAGAGCAGTACCATTAATAGAATTACTGATGCAGTAACCCAAAAAGGTACACCAAGATTTTCTAATAAAAATAATTGCAAAACATTAACCACTAAATATAATCTTGCAGTAGCACCAATAGCTCTAGAAATAATGAAGAATAAAGAACCAATTTTATGCGCTTCTACATTAAATCTTTTTCCTAAATAGGTGTAGATGGAAGTAAGATTCATCTTGTAATAAAGAGGAAGTAAAATAGCTGCAACGATAAAATATCCGATGAAAAAACCAATCACCATCATGTAGTATTCAAATCCGCCAAAAGGATAATTTCCAGCAGTCATTTTACCTACAGTTCCCGGTACAGAAATAAAAGTTACACCGCTTAAACTAGTGCCAATCATCCCAAAAGCAACGAGCCACCATTTACTTTTTTTGTTCCCGATGAAAAAAGATTGATTGTCTGAATTTCTACTGGTGAAATAAGAAATTACGAGTAGTCCTACGAAATATACAAATACAAAAATTAGCAACACCTTTGCTGAATCCATTCTTATAAAATTTAAGTTGAGCAAATATAGTTTTTTTAGCGTTTTCAGAAAGTTATTTCAGGGAAAGATTTTAAGATTTCATATTATCACCATCTCTGAAATGAAGTCTTCTAAAGACAAAGCCTGATAAAATAGTGAGAATTCCCATCACCAAAAAAGTATATCGAAAAGCATTGTGAATATTTCCTTTGATAAGTTGCGTATCACCTTCAAAAAGTTTTAAAATGATTAAACCAAATGCAATTCCGAAACCTATGGCAATTTGTTGATTTACAGAAATTAAAGAGTTCCCACTACTCGTGTGACTATCTCGTAAATCCGAAATAGAAATAGTATTCATAGAGGTAAATTGAATAGAATTGAAAAATCCTAAAACCAAAATTAAAGGTATAAACCAATAAATAGACGTATTAATTCCTGGGATTGCCATTAAACAAATGAGTGTGCCAATAAGAAAAGTATTGAACATCAATGTTTTTCTGTAGCCAAAACGATTCAGGATTTTAATAACGGCAGATTTTCCAAACATGGCAGTGATTGCCATTGGAGCTACAATCCAGCCAGAAACTACTGCAGATTGTCCGTAAGCAATTTGAATCATCAAAGGAATCAATAGCGGGATTGAGCTTATGCCTAATCTCGTCGCTAGATTTCCTAAAAATCCTACTCTGAAGGTTCTTACCATGAATAATTCTAAAGGAAAAATAGGATTTTCTTCTTTTTTGGCGTGTCTGTAATAGAGATAAATAAAAATAAAACCCATTAAAAATACCAATAGAACAGGAGTTATATTTTTAGCATTACCCATCCATTCTAGTGAGATGGAAAGCAACAAAGATGCGGCTGCAAAAAATAGAAAACCTTTAAAATCAAAATCTATGATTTTAGAAAAATAATTTGGCATATATTTTACACTCAGTACAATTCCTAAAATTCCAATTGGTAGATTTATTAAAAATATCCAATGCCAAGAAAGATAATCTACCATATAACCTCCAATTAATGGACCGAGAACTGGGCCAATTAAAGCAGGGATAATAGCAAAATTCATCGCTTTCAGTAATTCACTTTTGTCAAAAGTTTTGATAAGTGCTAATTTACCAACTGGTGTCATTAAACTTCCTCCAACTCCTTGTATGACTCTTGAAACAACCAAAACAGTTAAATTTGGGGAAAGTGAACACAAAAGAGAACCTAAACTGAATAGAATTAAGGAAATAATAAATACTTTTTTCGTCCCGAATTTATCTGCCAGAAAACCGCTAACAGGCATAAATAAGGCCAATGTAAGTACGTAACTTATAATGGCATTTTGCATATTGAGCGGTGACTCGTTCAAATCTTTTGCAATAGAAGGAAGAGAAGTGTTGAGAATAGTAGAATCTAACATCTGCATAAAAATAGCAGTAGCCAATATTAATGGAAGAATTTTTTTGGTGGTTTCTATATTTTCAATCTGTGGTTTCATTACATCAAATTTACAAAAAATAAAACCTCTAAAATGTTAAGTTTTGATAGTTTATACTAATCGTTTTTGTTGTTTTGAACAATGAAAGTTTTTGAGAATTTAAATTTTTTTGAAAACAAAAATCCCACAAAATTTTTTGTGGGATGAATAACAATGTTGAATAAAATTAGTAAGAATCTTCATGAACGGAAATCACGGCTCTTCCGCTCGGATCATTCATTTTTTTGAAAGCTTCGTCCCATTCCAGTGCAATTGGCGTAGAACAAGCTACCGATGGTACAGATGGAACAGTTAAAGCAGCGGTTTCACTTGGGAAATGCTCTTCAAAAATCGTTCTGTATCTGTATTCTTCTTTATTTTGTGGGGTGTTTTGAGGAAAACGGAATTTTGCATTCGTCATCATTTCATCTGTCACTTCTTTTTCGGCAACTTCCTTTAAAGAGTCAATCCAACTATAACCAACTCCGTCAGAAAACTGTTCTTTTTGTCTCCAGGCAATTGATTCTGGTAACAAATCTTCAAAAGCTTTTCTCAATAACCATTTTTCAATTTTGGGTTCGTGAGCAGTAACCATTTTATCCGCAGGATTTACGGTCATTGCAACATCCATAAATTCTTTATCCAAGAAAGGAACTCTTCCTTCAATTCCCCAACTCATTAATGCTTTGTTAGCTCTCAAACAATCATACAAGTGTAATTTTCCTAGTTTTCTTACCGTTTCATCATGGAATTCTTTAGCATTTGGAGCTTTGTGGAAATATAAATATCCACCAAAAAGTTCATCGCTTCCTTCACCAGAAAGTACCATTTTAATTCCCATAGATTTAATTACTCTTGCCATTAAATACATCGGTGTAGAAGCACGAACTGTAGTTACATCATACGTTTCGAGGTGATAAATCACATCACGAACCGCATCTAAACCTTCCTGAACGGTAAAGTGAATTTCATGGTGAACAGAACCGATGTGTTCAGCAGCTTTTTGAGCGGCAACTAAATCTGGAGATCCTTCTAAACCTACTGCAAAACTGTGCAATCTTGGGTACCAAGCTTCCTGTTCGTCTCCACTTTCGATGCGTTTTTTAGCATATTTTGCTGCAATCGCCGAAATGATAGAAGAATCTAAACCTCCAGAAAGTAAAACTCCATAAGGAACATCACTCATCATTTGTCTGTGTACTGCATCTTCCAATCCTTTTCTAATGGCAGCAATGCTGGTTTCATTGTCTTTTACATTTTCAAAATCTTCCCAATCTCTTTTGTACCACTGTTGAAGTTCTTGTCCGTCTTTGCTGTATACAAAATGCCCTGGTAAAAAAGTCTCAATTTTATTGCAAACGCCTTCTAAAGCTTTTAGTTCAGAAGCTACAAAGTAGTTTCCGTGTTTGTCCCAACCTTGATAAAGCGGACAAATTCCCATGTGATCTCTTGCGATTAAATAAATATCGTTTTCAATATCATAAAGTGAAAATGCAAAAATCCCGTTGAGTTTTTCAATAAAATCTTTGCCGTATTTTCTATAAAGTGCCAAAATAACTTCACAATCAGACTGAGTGAGAAATTCATAATCAGGGAATTCTTTTCTGAGCTCTTGGTGATTGTAGATTTCTCCATTCACAGCAAGAACTACTTTCCCGTCTTTGGTAAATAAAGGTTGTTTCCCTGAAGTTGGGTCTACAATCGCTAATCTTTCGTGAGAGAAAACTGTTTTTTCTGATTGGTAAATTCCGCTCCAATCTGGACCGCGGTGTCTAATTTTTTTAGACATTTCTAATATCTGAGGACGCAGAGCGTCTGTTTTTTGTTTCGCATCAAACAAGCATACAATTCCGCACATATATTATATAAATATTTTAAAAGTTGATTAAATGTTTACATTTCGTATGCAAAAATAGATTTAAAGTTTAAAAATAAAAATAAATTATTGAAATTGATTAATATTTTTAACTAATTAATTTTATTTTAGAAATATTTTAATTTAAACGCTTGTTTTGAAGCAAGGATGCGAATTTTTTTAAGTTGGGAAAAACAAAAAAAAGCAACCTTGCATAAAGGTTGCTTTAGAAGTTATATTGTGAAATTTATTTAAACTCTTTCAATCAGCGCCATATAAAATCCGTCAAAACCTGTACTTGGCATTACTTTTTCTTCTTTTATTAATTTGAAATCAGGATTGTTTTTCAAGAAATTTTCAACCTGTTCATTGTTTTCACTTGGCAAGATAGAACAAGTGGCGTAAACCATTTTTCCACCTTTTCTAATGATTTTAGAATAATCTTGAAGAATGGTTTCTTGCTCTTTTCTAATTCTATCGATAAAATCTTGGTCAATTTTCCATTTAGAATCTGGGTTTCTTTTTAAAACGCCTAAACCAGAACACGGTGCGTCTATCAAAAGTCTGTCTGCCTTTTCGTGCAGTCTTTTGATGACTTTATTATCTGTAATTTCTCTGGTTTCTATATTGTGAGCTCCCGCTCTTTTTGCTCTACGCTTTAGTTCGGCTAATTTCCAGCCGTGAATGTCCATAGCAATGATTTGCCCTTTATTTTCCATCAAAGCAGCAAGGTGAAGTGTTTTTCCACCAGCTCCAGCACAAGCATCCACTACACGCATTCCGGGTTTTACGTCTAGAAATTCTCCAATTTTTTGTGAACCAGCATCTTGTACTTCGAAAAATCCATCTTTAAAAGCCGAAGTTAAGAACACATTTTTCTTTTCTTCTAATTGAACAGCATTTTCGAAGCCCGGAACTTGAAAACTTTCTACATTTTCGTGTTTTAGTTCTTCGATTAAGTGTTTTGTTGAGGTTTTCAAAGAATTGGCACGTAAAATAGTTGGCGCTTGTTCATTAAGCGCAATCATTTCTTTTTCCCAGTTTTCGCCGAGTTCTTTTTCTAAAGTTTCAACCAACCAATCTGGAATAGAATGTTCAAAAGCTTTAGTAGGAACAGTTCCTTTCTTTAGTTTAGTAATAATATCCGCAACTTTTATTCCTTGAAATTCTTCGAATTTTTTATATTCTGTTTCGCTCCAAAGTAGATAGGCAAGGATAAGTCTATAAATGTTATTGGGTTTTGCGCCTTCTCCAATGTAATATTCTAGGCGTTTTTTCCAACGGATAATGTTGTAGAAAATTTCAGAAACTACCTTTCTGTCATCGCTTCCCCATTTTTTATGAGCTTTCAAAAGTCTTTCTATAACTTTATCTGCGTATTTATTTTTTTCGAAAAAAGTTTCTTGTAGTGCATCGTGAATACCGATGAGTAGATTTCTGTGAATTAATTGCATAATTTTTAAATTCCTTAGGCAGTCAGTTTTCAGCTTTCTGCTATTTTTTTGCAAAAATACGGATTTTTTTATTGGAAGTTGGGAGCATGAAGTTTGTCTTTCCTAAAAAGTTAAGAATTATTTTATTTTTTGGATTTTAATTTCAAAACCTGGTTTTTCATATTTTGAAAATATTTCATCTTCAGTGATGTCAATATATTTTAAAATATATCTTGGGAAAATGTATGAATGAATTATAGCGGAATTTTTATCATTTTTTTCAATTGAATAAACAAATTTTTTATTGTCAAAATTTATGTTTAACCAATCTGAATTTGGTTGATTAAATTCGTCAATTAAATTCAAAGTATAAGTTCCTTCGATTTTGCAATTTTCTTTTTCTTGGTTTGAGAAAATGATTTGATGGTCACTTTTAAATTCAATAATTGCATCTTTGTCGAGTTGGCAAATTTTATCATCATATTGGAACGGAAAAAATTCAAAAGGTTGTTCTGAAATTTTCCATTTTCCAACAATCCAATCTATATTTTCAGAATTATTTTTGATTGAAAGACTATTTTGAGTTTCAGACTTCTTACATCCAAAAAGAAAAAACAAAGAAAAAATCCATAAATATTTCATGATTAATTTTTTTTTAAATTTAACTAAAATCTCCGAAAAACAATAAAACTTCCAGCATCCATTCTTCCATCTTCAATCAAATTAATATATTTGCCGAAAATCAAAATAAATGAGAAAACTACTATTAGGAACATTATTTTTACTGAGTTTAAGTATGAATGCTCAGGAAAATGACACGCAAAGAAGAAACATTATCAAAACCAATGTTACTGCTTTTGCATTTAAGAATTTTCAATTGAATTATGAAAGAGTTTTTACCAAAACATTTTCACTGTCTGTAAGTTATGGAATGATACCAGAAGGTAAATTGCCATTTTCTTCACTTTTACCTAATGATAGTGAGGTGAACTTAGAAGAAGTAGAACTCGGTGGAAGTAATGCTACTTTAGAAACCAGATTTTATTTAGGAAAAAAAGGTTATGGTCATGGTTTTTATTTAGCTCCTTATTATAGATATTCTACCTTCAAAGTTTCAAATTTTACAGAAACCATAGATATGGAAACCAATGGAGTAGTGTATGATACCGTAGACGTTACTTTCAAAGGAAATTCTACAGCTCACAGCGCAGGTTTATTAATTGGTGCGCAATGGTTTTTAGGCAAAAAAGATAATTTCGTTTTAGATGCATGGTTTTTAGGTGCTCATTATGGAACATCAACCGGAGATTTAGATGGTATTACAGATAGATCATTAACTTCAGTTGAGCAACAGCAAGTTCAGGATGAATTAGACAACTTAGATATTCCAGTGGTAAAATACAAAGCTACTGTAAATGCAAATGGTGCTAATCTAAAAGTAGACGGACCTTGGGCTGGTTTAAGAGCAGGGATTTCTTTAGGTTACAGATTTTAAAGTATCTTTGCAAAAAATTAAAAAATGAGTGAATTGATGCCTTGCCCAAAATGTGGCAGCGAATTTACCTACGAACAAGACAATCTTTTGGTTTGCAGCCAATGTTTCCATGAGTTTGATCCTGCAGAAGTAGGTGCAGAAGATAAAATTTTCGATAGCAACGGAAATGAATTGCAAAATGGTGATTCTGTGGTAGTCATTAAAGATTTACCTGTAAAAGGAGCACCAAAACCTGTAAAAGCGGGAACTAAGGTGAAAAACATTAGATTAAGACCAGGTTCTGATCATAATATCGATTGTAAAATAGATGGTTTCGGAGCAATGGCATTGAAATCTGAATTCGTGAAGAAAGCTTAATATTTTAAAAAGCGAAGATGAAAATCTCTGATTTTCATTAGTGCAATAAATTTTAAAAAATGAAACGCAAGGATTTTATCTTTGCGTTTTTTTATGCATAAAAAAAGGAAAGATTTGGCAGGGTTCTTTTCTAAGACTTTGATTGTTCGCACGAAACGAATCTAATTTCAGTCCATCAAGGCAGAAAGAGAATTAACCAAAAATTTCCTTACGTTTTTCAGGGAAGACAAAATTAATAAATTTTCTACAAATGGGTAAAAAATTTTTGTGAACTTGCCGATTAATGAAGTTCTAAAATTTTGAAATGATTGTGAATAGCTGAATTTTCTAAATATTGATTTTAATTTTCACATTTCCTTCTAATCTGTTTTCTGAATACATAATAAGCGGAATATTATGAACTAAAATCTTGTTCCAATAATGGTTTCCTGCAAATCTGCTTTCTACAATTTGAGCTTCTAAACCATTTTCGGTGAGTTTTACTTGATGTGGGAAGAAATAATTTTTAGAAATGTCTAGTACAGATTTTTCTTCTTCGGAAATGGTGTTTACTTCGCCTAGAAGTTTTGCGACATAAGCATTATAAGGATTTCTGAAAGTTTCTTCAGCGTTGTCATTTTGAATCAATCTTCCTTCTTGAAGCACAATGATTTGGTCTGTCCAAGGAAGGATTTCTTGAATTTCGTGAGTAGAAATCATCACAGAAAGTTCATGTTCTTTAGCATAATTAAACAAACGCTCTCTCAATTCCATTTTTCTGGAATAATCCAAATTACTGAAAGGTTCGTCTAATAAAAGCAGTTTCGGCATTACAGAAAGCGCTCTCGCAATCGCAACTCGCTGTTGCTGACCGCCACTTAAATTTTTTGGCAAAACATGCGCGTAATCTTCTAGTCCAACTACTTGTAAAAGCTCCTGAATTTTTTGCTTTTTCTCTGAAAGATTGGTGTTAGAAATAAATTTCCCAATATTTTCGGCCACAGTAAGATAAGGCATTAAATCATAATTTTGAGAAACCAACTTCATGCCGAGTTCGCCTGGGACAATGTTTCCTTTCGGTCCGAAAAGTCTTTCTTCTTCCAGATAAATTTCGCCGCTTTGCCAATCAAACAAACCGTAAATAATATTAAGAAGAGTAGATTTTCCACAGCCAGATTCGCCAGCCAAAGCAATAATTTTACCTTTTTCTACAGAAAGATTGATATTTCTGAAAAGTAAAGTTCCGGGTTTGTAACCGAAATATAAGTTTCTAACATTCAAAAGCATATACAAAAATAAGCATAATAAAAGAATTTTTGAAAATTTGAAGAGAAATTTCTTACTTTAGCAGAAGTAAAATGATAAAAAACAGTTAAAAATGAAAAAGAATTTATATAGCGTTTTTGGAGTTTTAGTCCTCTCTTTTCTAGTGATTTCTTGTGGAAAAGATAAACCTGTAACCAGTGAAGCCAATGAAGTTTTAACCGAAACTGATGGTGTACTTTACAAAGTAGACACCATGAACAGTAGAATAGAATGGAAAGGTTATAAAGTGCTAAAGTCTGATCAAACCACACATTTCGGTTCTATAAAATTTGAAAGTGGAGATGTTACCGTAAAAGATGGTAAATTACAATCAGGAAAATTTGTGGCAGATATTACCACGCTAGAAAATATAGATTTAAAAGATGACCAAGCAATGAAAGCCAAATTGGAAGGTCATCTGAAAAGTGGAGATTTCTTTGAAGTAGAAAAATTTCCTACCGCTTCTTATGAAATTACCAAAGTAACCGAAAATACAGCTGGAGATTACAACACGCTTTTAGAAGGAAATCTTACGATTAAAGGCATCACAAAACCAGTTCAGTTTAAGGCAAATGTAACGGTAGCAGACGGAAATGTAAGCATTGCAAGTGAACCAACAGATATCAACAGAGAAGATTTCGGGTTGAAATTTGAGCTTCCTCTGGAAAATGGTTTGCTGAATAAAGAAATTAACCTTCAGATTTTGGTAAAAGCTTTAGAAAGCAAGTAATTCTCAAGAGCCAATTAAAAATAACCAAGTAAAAAATAGGAACTCGCAGTTTTGTGAGTTCTTTTTTTATGACTTAAGTTCGGGATTATTCTGTGATGGTTTTTGTGGTTAAAAATTAAAATCCGTATTTTTGCAATTCTATAAAGCAAACCGATGTTAGATAAGATAGATGAGTTATTGAAAGAAGTGCAAGGTTTTACTTCTACTAACAAAGACGAAATTGAACAATTTCGTATCAAATTCAATGGAAAAAAAGGAATTTTAAATGATTTTTTCGAAAAATTTAAAGAAGTTCCGAATGAACAGAAAAAAGAATTTGGTCAAAAAATCAATACACTCAAACAAGCCGTAAATACTAAGTTAGAAGAACTGAAAGAAGCTACTTCTAGCCAAATTATTTTAGAAAAAGAAGACCTTACGAAACCTGCTTTTCCGTTGGAATTGGGTTCTCGTCATCCTATTAATTTAGTGAAAGGCAGAATTATTGAGATTTTTAAATCTATTGGTTTTGCAGTTTCTGATGGACCAGAAATAGAAGATGATTGGCACAACTTTACTGCGCTTAATTTACCAGAATATCATCCTGCAAGAGATATGCAAGATACATTCTTCATTGAGCAAAATCCAGATGTTTTATTAAGAACGCATACTTCTTCGGTGCAGATTCGTCATATGGAAGAAAATCAGCCGCCAATTAGAATTCTTTCTCCGGGTAGAGTTTTCAGAAATGAAGCTATTTCTTCTCGTTCACACTGTATTTTCCACCAAATAGAAGGTTTATATATTGATGAAAACGTGAGTTTTGCAGATTTGAAGCAAACTTTACAGTTTTTCACTACAGAACTTTTCGGAAAATCAAAAATCAGAATGAGACCTTCTTATTTCCCTTTTACAGAACCAAGTGCAGAAGTAGATGTATATTGGGGACTGAATTCTGAAACCGATTACAGAATTACCAAAGGAACCGGTTGGTTAGAAATTATGGGTTGCGGAATGGTAGATCCAGCCGTTCTTAAAAATGTAAATATCGATGCTGATAAATACTCTGGTTACGCATTCGGAATGGGAATTGAGAGAATCGTAATGTTGCTTTATCAATTGGGAGACATCAGAATGTTCTTCGAAAATGATAAGAGAATGCTGGAGCAATTCGGGCATTTATAAATTAGAATTTATTATTGAAATTTTCAGAAATGATAAAAAGAAAGCGTTCAAAATTTTTTGAACGCTTTTTTATTTTTAAGATTTTTTGAACCAATTTTTTGCTCTGTTGTAATCTAAGAAATAAGTAATTCTGAGCGAAAGATTGTTAATCATAGGTTCATTAAACAATCGGTCAAAATTATCTCTCATGCTTAATCTGGCTACATCTAAGAAATTCTCAGCTTGATTTCTGTACAGTAAAGTCAGCTGCGAACCTGGCGCAAACCACCAACTGTAGCGTAAATCTAGATTCCATGAATTGAAGGTTCCGTCTTTGTTTTCGGCAAAACTATTGTCTGGATTGAGTTCTCCATTATCTTTTAACGTATAAAATTGTCTGTAAGCAACTTCCGAAAAATAATGACGGAAAGTAAGATTAATCGCCATTTTTTCATTAAAAGTATATTGAGAAGAAACACTGTTTTCCACAGAATTTCTTAATCTTCGGCCAATGAAAATATTCGTGGCATCTTTTCCTACAAATCCAGTTTCATTATTGAAATTAGCATAATTTAAAGTGTGGAAAATAGAGAAATGGTCATTAAATCGATATCGGGTATTGATTTCTGACATGTACGTAATTCTCTTGTCTTCATTGTATTTATAAAATTCTACAAAACCACCGATTTTGAATTTTTTTCTTTCGTCTGTATTGGCAAAAACCCATGGATTATACATTGCCGGAATGAAAAGATATTTTCCGAAGGTTCTCGGTTCGTAAATGTCATTGGTTCCAAGAGGTTTTACCATCAATCCACCTCCGAAATTGAAAAACTTTTTATTGGTAATTTGTAAATTTTGGTGAATCACGAAATCTGCAAATAAATCGGTTTCTAATCTTCTGTTATTATTTACTCTAAGGCTGTAATTCAATTGATTGATATTGCCTTTTGGTTGCAAATAGCGGTAGTTATAATTAGCGCTATAATTCACATAATTGGTTTGTCCAGTAAACCCAAGGTCGTTAATATCATAATTTTTATCTCTCAAGAAAACTTCTGCGCCGAATTGATGCCCTTTAATAATTTGGTTAAAACCAGCATTTCCTTCAAAACCGAATTTTTGTTTTTGATTTTCGAAAACCCAACTTCCTTCTGTGGAACCGAATACTGAAAATGTATTTTTCTTATTGGTTAAATCTAAGAAAACTCCAGTTGCATTAGCATCTCTGAAATCTCCGCTTCTCATTACATTCGTATTGATTAGCGATACCGAAGAATTTTCGCGAAATCTTTGGTCTAAAACAAAAACATTATAGTTTGCCAAAGGTTCTGTTACTTCTTTTCTGATTTCGCCAGTATTGATATTTCTGATGGAAGCTTCGGTTTTTTCGGTAATGGCATTGAAAAATCCAATTCCTAAGCCTTTCTTTGTTCTTCCTGAAATTTTAGTAGCGTTAAAAAGTTTTACTTTTTCTGGATTTTCAGCAAATTCTTCGTCGGCTGCAAGATGTGGAAATTTACTCGGGAAACCACCAATTCTTCTGGAATAAAACATATTTCCTTTATTGAAAAGTTCTGTTCCTTCATTGAAAAACGAACGCTGTTCACTGAATTGTTGTTCAAATGGTCCTAAATTTAGAACGGTAGCATCAAAATTGGTTTGTCCAAAATCTGGAATTAAAGTGGTATCTAGTGTAAAAGCGTCATTAATTCCATATTTCACATCCATACCTCCATTTACATTGGTTGTGGTTTTTCCCTCAAAATAATTTACATAGCTCGAAAAATAGGGAAGGAATGACAATCTGGTAGGCGTTTGTATATTTTCTACACCGTTTAGAATTCCGTCATATAGTAAGAAGCTTCCTTTTTGGTTATTCACATGATTCCATGTATAAGCGGTTCGCAATCTATTGATTTGTCGGAAAAAATTAATTCCCCATTGTTGTCTTTCGCTTTTAGGAAATCTCATCTCGAAATAAGGGATTTTCATTTCTACAGACCAACCGTTTTCTAAAATTTTCACGCCAGAATACCAAATTCCGTTCCATGAAAAATCTTCGCCATTTTGATTGGTAATTTTGCTATCTGCTTGTACACCTGCTGCAGTTACAAAGAGTTCTAAACTCTGTTGTTTATCATTGTATCCATTAATAAAAAGTACGAAGAAATCATCATTTCCTATATTGTCTCTTTCGGTGAGTTCTTTCCCAATTTTAGAAGGTTCTTTGTCATACATCATCGCAGAAACATAAATCCCGGTATCGTCATAAGCGACTTTTACTTCTGTTTTGAAATCAGGATTTTCAGCTTTACCATTATTAGGTCTTAGCTCTATAAAATCATTGGCAATAGGTGCGTTTTTCCAAATCTCATCATCAAGAATTCCATCAATCTTTGGCGCTTTTTCTACTCTTACCGCGTTGATGGTTTTCCGGGTAATGTTTTCGGTTTTTTCTTCTTGTGCCGAGGAAAAACCAACAAAAAGAAAAGTGAATAAGATGATGATTTGAACTTTCATGTATTTTTTATTTAAAGAAATTAGTTGCAAAAAATTTTCATTTGTTTCAATTAGAACAACTAATCTTTTAGTTTTATTACATTAAGCACAAAAA
>CAZHCK010000064.1:0-14199 GCA_964530915.1 uncultured Cloacibacterium sp.
CCCCTACGGGCTACCAAAATCCTCAGAAAATTTCTGAGGATTTTTTTTGTTTTAAAAATTTCATACCTTTGAGAATATGAAAATTCTAATACTAAACGGAGCCAATCTCAATCTTCTAGGAACTCGTGAGCCAGATATCTATGGAAGTACTTCAATGGATGATGTTTTAACACATTTAAAATCTGAGTATTCTCAACACGCTATTGAATATTTCCAGTCTAATTTTGAAGGGGAAATCATCGGGAAAATTCAAGAAAATGATTTTGATGCTCTTGTCATTAATCCTGGCGCTTTTACTCATTATTCTTACGCCATCGCAGATGCGCTTAAAAACCTTAGGAAACCCAAAATAGAGGTTCACATTAGCAATATTTATCAACGTGAAGAATTCAGGCAGAAATCAGTTACTGCAGCTTATACAGATGCTGTTCTTTCCGGTTTTGGTACAGAAGGCTACAGATTAGCGATTATTCATTTAATTACTATAGTAAAATAAAAAAATCCTCAGCGTAAACTGAGGATTTTATATTTAGGTATTTCTCTTATTTTTATAATTGAGGACCAGCCGCAACTAATCTTCTACCTTCTTCTGTATCGCAATATTGCTCAAAGTTCTTAATGTATCTAGCTCCTAAATCTTTAGCTTTTACTTCCCATTCACTAGCATCAGCATAAGTGTTTCTTGGATCTAGAATTCCTTCAGTTACATTTGGTAAAGAAGTAGGAATTTCTAAATTCATAATTGGAACTACATTTTTAGGTGCACCTTCTATAGAACCGTCTATAATAGAATCAATAATTGCTCTAGTGTCTTTAAGAGAAATTCTCTTACCAGTTCCATTCCAACCTGTATTTACTAAATAAGCTTTAGCTCCGTGTTCTTTCATTTTACCAATTAATGTTTTAGAATACATTGTTGGGTGTAATGTAAGGAAAGCTTCGCCGAAAGCTGGAGAGAATGAAGGCTCTGGAGAAGTGATTCCTCTCTCTGTTCCTGCTAATTTAGATGTATAACCGCATAAGAAGTGGTATTGAGCTTGATCATCACTTAAAATAGATACTGGAGGCAATACTCCGAATGCATCTGCTGATAAATAAACGATTTTTTTAGCGTGACCAGCTTTAGAAGGAAGTACAATTTTATTAATATGATAGATTGGGTAAGAAACTCTAGTGTTTTCTGTAATAGAATTATCTTTATAGTCTATTTCGCCATATTCGTTTACCACTACGTTTTCTAATAACGCATCTCTCTTAATCGCTCTGAAAATGTCTGGTTCTTTTTCTTCAGTAAGGTCAATTACTTTTGCATAGCAACCACCTTCGTAGTTAAATACACCATTATCATCCCATCCGTGTTCATCATCACCAATTAAATATCTTTTTGGGTCTGCAGAAAGTGTAGTTTTACCTGTACCAGAAAGTCCGAAGAATAATGCTACATCACCTTCTTCCCCTACGTTTGCAGAGCAGTGCATAGAAGCCATTCCTTTTAATGGAAGATAGTAGTTCATCATTGCAAACATCCCTTTTTTCATCTCACCACCATACCAAGTTCCTCCAATAATTTGGATTCTTTCTGTAAGGTTAAACATTACAAAGTTTTCAGAATTTAATCCTTGAGCCTGCCAATCTGGATTTACTGTTTTAGAACCATTCATTACAATGAAATCTGGAGTTCCGAAGTTTTCTAACTCATATAATGATGGTCTAATAAACATATTTGTTACAAAATGAGCTTGCCATGCTACTTCCATTACAAATCTTACTTTAAGTCTTGTATCTGGATTGGTACCACAGAATGCATCTACTACATATAATTTTTTAGAAGAAGAAAGTTGTTCTAAAACTAATTCTTTACAAGATTTAAAAATCTCTGGAGTTGTAGGAAAATTAACTTTTCCGTCCCAACAAATAGTATCTTTTGTTACATCATCTTTTACGATATATCTATCTTTAGGTGATCTACCTGTGAAAATACCCGTTTTTACAGCAACTGCGCCTGATTCTGTAAGAGCTCCCTTTTCAAAACCTTTATTTTTAGCAGACATTTCCGCTTTAAAAAGTTCTTCATAGGTTGGGTTATACACTACTTCGTGATAACCTGTAATACCTAGATCATGTAGCTCTTGAATGATTTTAATGTTTTTCATAACTAAAATATTATTGTTCATATTTTTTTGTATTACAAAATTAGCAAAAGTATATAGTTTTATTAAATCATAAATTATGACTTTGGTCACTGAAATCCGTCATAGTTTAAATTTTCAATATATTGTAAATCAATATATTAAATTTTTCCACTCTATAATATTTCTAAAATCGCGCTCAAAAAAGTAATTTTTGTAATCCCCAAATTTTGAAGCTAGAACGAAATCTCCGCCCCAAGCTCCCAAACTTTTAATGAAACTTGGACAATCTTGGAAGTGTTTTTCTTTGGCAGTTTTCATTCCTAAAAATTCACTTAACTTACTCTCATGCAACATCATAAGGTTAGAAAACTCTTCTAAGGTTTCACATTGTAGTACTTTTTGAGTAATTTCTGAAAAGTCAGTTCTTAAATCTAAAGATTTTTTTTGAGACTGAAAAGCTCTTATTCCTTCTCTGCTATCTTGCTTTTGGTTTAAATGAATGAAGATTAAATCATCAGTAAAACTAGGATTGAATTCTACTCTTTCTACTTTTCTAGGATTATTTTGATAAAGAATGGCAGATTTTTCTTGAGCCACAGCTATATCATAACCACTTCCACCAAGAGAAAGTTCATTAAGAAGAAAAGCATCTATATGAGACCACTCTGCTAAATTATTCATCAACGTAGAGCTACTCCCCAATCCATAATTCGCAGGGAACTGTAAATTAGTAGTAATCTTATACGTAGAATCGCTATGAAATTTTTCTGTAGAAAGATTTTGGACGTTTTGAAGCACTTTCAGAATAAATGCTGCGCTTTCAGGAAGGTTGGTTTGTACAATTTCCCAATTTTTATAATCTATTTGTATAGAAAGCCAAGGCTTGTTCTCATGCAAAGCTTCCCAAAAAACCATGGAAGCACCATCTTTTTCTTCTTCTGAATAAAAATCTTGACCCAATCGAGTAGGTACTGCTAAAGCTAAAGCTCCATCTAACACAAAATATTCTGAAGTAATCAGTAATTTGCCTGGTGAAAATATGTGATTTTTCAAAGGATTTTATTTTTAACAAAAATAAAAAGAAAAAGCCACAAAAAAATTTGTGGCTTACTTTATTTTAAATTGCAGATGCAACTGTTACTTCGGAGTTAATCTTCTTTATTAGTCCTTGCAATGTTTTTCCTGGTCCTACTTCTACAAAATTTGTAGCGCCTTCTTTAATCATATTTTGTACAGATTGTGTCCATTTTACAGGTCCTGTTAATTGAGCAATCAGATTTTTCTTAATTTCATCTGGATCTGTAACAGCAGTCGTGGTAATATTCTGATAAACTGGAATGGTTGCTTTTCTAAATTTTGCATTTTCTATTGCTGCAGCCAATCTTTCTTGTGCAGGTTGCATTAATGGAGAATGAAACGCACCATTTACTGGTAAAATTAATGCTCTTTTTGCACCAGCTTCTTTCATAGCATTACACGCTTCTTCTACAGCTTTGGTTTCTCCTGAAATCACCAATTGTCCCGGACAGTTGTAATTCGCTGGAACTACTACTCCATCAATAGATGCACAAATTTCTTCCACTTTAGCATCATCTAAACCTAGAATTGCTGCCATAGAAGACGGATTGATATCACAAGCTTCTTGCATTGCCAAAGCTCTTTCTGAAACCAATTTTAATCCGTCTTCAAAACTTAAAACTCCATTGGCAACTAACGCTGAAAATTCTCCTAGAGAATGTCCTGCTACCATTTGAGCTCCCGTTCCGTCAATTGCTTTTACAGCAGCTACAGAATGAATAAATATTGCTGGTTGTGTAACTTTTGTTTTTTTAAGGTCTTCATCTGTTCCCTCGAACATGATTTTTAGTATATCAAAACCTAGAATTTCATTACTGAAATCCATTAAGTCCTTAATTTCTTTTCTACTGTCGTAGAGTTCTTTTCCCATTCCTACGAATTGAGAACCTTGCCCTGGAAATACAAGTGCTTTCATAATTTTTTTTCGATAAAATTTGAGTCTTATTCTTTTTGTTTAGTATTAGTTTTCGCAATTAAGGAACTAATCTCACTACTCTGTAACCCTGGTTTACGTATGCTCCGTTTTTGTTTCGTACAAATTCAAACTTGGTAGCCAATTGGGTTTGAGGTTTATTCATTTGCTTAAACAATTCTCCCTTGCTGTTTTCTCTGGTCAACATATCATTAACTACGTCAAAACCGATTACAGCATACTTAGAAGGTGCTTTGCAATATTTTTTCTTATAATCTGCGAGAACTTCTTTTTCGAAGTCACCGTCTGTGTTGATTTTTCTATCCATCAAATAAACTAAACTCGCATTGCTGAGTTCGGCAATATTTTTTTCAAAAGATGGATGATAATACATACTGAATGATTTCATTCCGCTGGTTTCTTTAGCCAAGTCAATGATTCTTTTTGAAAAATCACTTCCTGCATCATCATTATCATTTGCCAAAATAGCAATCACTGGAGCGGTTTGACCGGTCATCATATTCGTATCTAATTGAATATCTGCAGAAGAATTTACTACGGTGATGTTTGCATTTTTCAACTGACCTTCTAATTGTTTCTTCATATAATTGGCATACGTCTTGTCAGAATCTGCCACTATATATATTTTTTGGTCTGAATAAGCCAAAGAAACTTCTTTTACAATTCTGTCAGCAAAAACACTTTGCTCAGTTTCAATAATCACCAGATTGCTATAATTTCTAAGTTCTGGAGAATTAGCAAACGGAGCTACCACAGGAATTTTTTGAGTTTTTACATAGTCTAAAACTTCTAAAACGTTTGACTTGAAAAAAGGCCCTATGATTAAGTCTGTATTATTTTGATTAATTTGGGTAAGTGAATTTTTAAAACTTGCTTCACTTCCTGCGTCTACAACTTTTATGTCTAGTTTTTGACCTGCTTTAGCATTTCTTTCGATGGCTAATTTTGCACCAGTTAAGAAATCAGCAGCCATACTTCTGTATTTACTGTCACCATCATCAAAACCGAATGGCAACATTAAAACTACATTTAGTTCATCACCAGATTTTTTAACATAACCCGCTTCTAGCTTCTTCACTTTTAGAACCATACCTGGTTTTAAACCTTCTGAAAGTTTAGGATTAAGTTCTAGCAATTGGTCTAATGAAACATTAAATTTATTAAGAATTCCGAAAACAGTATCGCCACTCTGAACCGTGTACGTTTGGTATTCGTCTGCAACTACATTCTGAACTTCTGCTTTTTCGGTTTTTTTATCTTCTTGCCAAGTTACCGTTTCTTTAACCTTAGAATTTTGAGGTTTTTTGACATTAATGACTTCACCAGGTTGCAATCCTTTTTCTTCTAAACCAGGATTGATGGCAAATAATTCCTCTTGAGTAAGGTTAAAACTTTTGGTAATTCTGTAATAATTATCTTTTGGCTGAATTACATAAGTTCCTTCATCTGCTTTTGGCTTTTCTATTGCCTTTTCTACAGGTTTTTCTACAGGAACTTCTGTTTTTACGAATGCATTTTGATCTGCATATTTTTTGATATTTTCAGCAGGCAAAGTTACCTCGTCACCAATTTTCATATGCTGGTCTAAGTTAGGATTCAATTTTCTTAAATCCGCTTCAGAAATATGATATTGTTTGGTAATTCCGTAAATCGTTTGCTTCGGTTGAAGAACAATTTTGCCTAATTTTTGATTGGTAGTAGCCACCGCTTTTTCAGTAGTTTTTACAACTTCTGAGTTTTTCTTAGTGATGATTAAAACATCTCCAATCGCTAATTTACCCTCTTTGATTTGAGGATTTAGCTTCGTGAGTTCGTCTAGTGTTACCCCATATTTTTTAGAAATATTATACGGAGTATCACCTTTTGCTACAGTGTGTGTTTTCTGTGCAAAAGCTACAAAACCTATTAACGTATATATGAATACAAGATATTTTTTCATCCTTGTTATTTAAAATGCAAAATTAATGTTTTTCGGGCTAAAATTCGCTAACAATTAAGACAGAATTTAAAACCTCCATTTCTTGGTAACAATTTTCGAGCCATTTTTCGCCGTTTTCTGCGAAAAAGACACTGAAATTGAGGCTTCTTTCTTGCCAGTTATTAGCAGGGTGAATTTCTGAATACAAACGCTGAAGATAATCTATTTTATCTGCGTGAAGAATCTTTTCTGCACGTAACAATCTTTTCTTAAATTTCTGAAAAGACTTCAATTGTCTCGTTTCTTCTGCTTCTACCATATTCCTAAAGGTAACGGCAGTAAGTGAAGCTTTATTTTTTAAAATTTCGAAATTTTCTTTTAATAATTGCTCTCGGCTTTCTAAATCAGCATTTAATTCTGATTCTTTCAGCAATTTTTGATTTAAGAATTTCTGGAAATCTCCTAAAAAGTCTTGTAACGCTACTCCAGATCTTTCTATTTTATCTAAAGTTTTCTTTCTAAGGAACAACATAGAGTTTCTAGGAACCAAAAGAGGAAATTCTACACCAAATTTTTCAAAAACTTTTGGCATTTCTAACCAATACATAATTTCTGCATTCCCGCCAATGTATGCAATATTGGGCAAAACTTTTTCTTGAAAAACAGGCCTTAGCAAAGCATTCGGTGAAATTTTAGACCAATCTTCTGCTAATTCTTCTAAAGTAAACGTGAGATTTTTATCTACAATCTGGAATTGTTCCCCATCAAATTCTATTCTATTTCTGGTATCAGACAAGTAGAAAAGGTTAATTTCTCTAGGGTTTACTTGTACTTTCCCGTATTTCTCTGTTAGGAATTTTACATTTTCTTGAGAAAAACAGTGGGTTGTTTGGTTCACCAGTTCTTCTTTGAAGATATTTTGCATTTGATTTTTGAGCAAAACATTGTCTCCATCTATCATTAAAAGTCCAAACTCTGCAAAAATTTCTTGAACCAAAATCTGAGTAGCTTCGGCAAAAGTTCTTCCTTTTTGATAAGCTTTTTTGGCAAGAAGAATAAGCTGTGTTCCGAAAACATCATCTTTAAACTCTTTTTCAAATTCTTCTAAAAAATTATTGTCTTCTATAATAATTCTGCCAACTGCACCACCAGAATTTCCTTTGATTTGATAAAACTGATTTGCAGTTTTAAAATGATTAATCTCCTCAAAGTCGTGGTCTTCTGTTGCCAACCAAAAGATAGGAACAAAATTTTTATCTGAATTTTGAGTTAAAAAATCAGCTGTTTTTATGGTTTGTAAAATTTTGTAGACAAAAAATACTGGTCCAGAAAATAAATTCAATTGATGACCTGTGGTTACAGTAAAAGTATTTTCGGATAAGAGCAAATCTAAATTCTGCGATTGCTTAGCACTTAAATCTAAATGCTGATGCTGCGCTCTAAGAACTTCTACCAATATTTTTCTTTGCTCTTGTGTATAGTTATGTGTTTTCTTTTCTGCTTGTAATAGTGCGTTTTCTAAGGTAAACTGACATGCAGAAAACTGCGGAATTTCTTGTTGAAGAAAGTCCTTGATTAATTTCGGGATGGTTTCTAAATCTTGAAACGGAAATTTAAACTTCGGCATGAAGCAAATTTAGTGAAATAAATACCAAACAATTCCTAAATTCAATCGAAAATCATAAATAGGATAATTGGGAGCAGCGAATGATTTGTTTTTCATAAAAGTAGTGTTTACATGCTGTGCTTCTGCATAAATAAGCATTCTTTTTACCTTCATGTTAAAATAAGCATCTGCAATAGGTTGACCACCAATAGAAGCCGTGTTTGCAGAAACTGCAAATTCATTTAATACTGGGAAATATTCTCTGGAATTGAATTTCGAGAAATAATACACTTTTATTCCTGTTTGAATTTCAGCAGCATCTTTGAACGCTTTTGCTTGGTAATAAGCATTTAATCTACCAATGAAACTTGGCATTGGGTAAAGATTCTTTTCAGACAAAGCCGATTGGAAGAGCAATTTGGTGTTGAAATTAAGTTTCCAATAAGAAAAAGTAGCTTCGCCACCTATTTGAGAAATATTGAGTGATGATTCGCTTTGCTTAGGCTGATAATCAGCTCCAATGTAGGTGTAATTTTCTATTCTAAAATAATTAGCAAAAACTGAACTTTGGAACCACTTCAGATTAACTTTACCTCCGATTTCTAAAGTGCTTTCGTTTTTAGCGTCTAAGAAATTATAATTGAAATTTTGGTAAAAAGATGGATTGATTAAATAATTAAAACTCGGTTTAGAGGTTTGCAAATTTACATGAGCATCTAAAACATAATCTTTAATCGGTTCTAATTTCAAGTTGTTTTCTGAACGAAGGAAGTTGCCAAAAGTACTTCCGTTAGAATATTCTAGATTAGATTTTAAATCTACCTTGTTCCATAATTTGATTTCTAAATTCCCCACTGCTCCAAATCTATTTTCTTTATTGTCTAAAGGAATATTGACCCCAACAATTGCTGGAAGCTCTTTGTCCGTTCCTAAATTAATCATTTGATGACGAACTCCTGCTTCTAATTTGAAAGTAGGTTTATCAAAAAGTAAGGTGAAGGTATTGCTCAAGTTTTTAGAAAATTTGTAAGCAGACGTACCATAATCTTCTACAACATCTGAATCATAAAGCGACTCAAAACCTTGTTGTTTATACCAATATTTATTGGCTTGATGGAAAATAGTATGTCTCACTTTAAAAGGATATTTCTCTGAATTCACAAACTGAAATTCCTGAGAGAAATAATATCTTCTGTATGAAAACCTTGAATCCGTAGATGTAAGGTTTACGGCAAGGTTTTGCCTGTTATTAAAACGGGTATCATCTCCTAAAAAAAGGCTTAAATCTTGTATCCCTCCATTTTCTTCGTTGTTTACGTTCTGGTGAATGTAATGTGTGAAAAATCGATAACGATTGTTCTTAGAATTAAAACGAGAAGATAAAACGAAATTATTAGAAGCGGCTAATTCTCTTTGGTATACACCTTGAGAACGCAATCCCATATATTCTAATGCTACGTTGAAATTTTTTCCTACGTTTTGAGTATAAGTAGTTTTCAAGGCTGCTCCTTGTTTCATAGCATTATGGTAGATGAAAGATGTAGTGGGCGTTTTTACATCATAATATTTAACATCATCTACTCCTAAAATAAAATGTGATTTTCGAGTAGGTAATAACGCTAAGTTTTGTTCTTTATTGACACGAAACATTAAATCTTGAAATCCAGAACCGATGTTGGCAAATTGGATTTTCCCAAAGTTGTCTTGGTTATTGTATTGTGTAAATTGATAAGATTTGTCTATTGTAAAAACGGTATCAAAAATTTTCTTTTCAGAAAACTGAGTATAATGCTGATAGTCATTTATGATTGGCTTAAAGATTTTCAAAGAATCTTTACCTCCTTTATCTATTATTAATGTATCAGAAGGAACATTTCCATCGGTTTTATTAACAATTTGAGCGCCTAAAAAATGTACTGCAAAAAATATGATGAATAAAGTATATTTCATTTTAATATTTTGAAGTACAAAAGTAAGAGAATTAATGGAAATAAAAAACCCTCCGAAATCGGAGGGTTATGTTTATTGATTATCTGTCTTTATTTACAGTATCATCTATGCTTTCGTTAGCATCTATTTCTCTTTGAGGAACCTTTAAGAAAAATCTCTTATCATCAGCAGAAAGATTTTTGAAAATTCTATGGTTACCAGTTCTAGTAATACCTTTTCTTAATCTTTTCGCGTCAAACCATTCAACACCATTTTCAGCATATAGCTCTTTTCTTCTTTCTAACAAGATTTCATCAATTAGAGCTGCTCCTGTGTTAGTAGATTTTACAGCATTTACATCTCTATTTTTTTGTAAAGCATATAATAAGTCATGAGCTTCTGTCTCTTTACCTGGAGTTCTTGCTAAAGCTTCTGCATCAATTAAAATCATTTCAGCAGTACGGATTAGCGGAACATCTGATCCAAAATTAAATTTGAATTTTCTTGTAGTATATCTTCTAAAGTCAGCTGGGTTAGTAATTGTAGATGAAGCTACAAAAATATTTCTAACGTCTGTGTTTGAGAATTTTGACACAAAATCAGCATTTACAAAAGTTGCATAATATGAAGTAGTAGTATGATCAATGAAAGCGAATGGAGCAGTCCAATAATAAGCAGACTGATCTTCAGACTGTGGACTAGCAAATAACCACTCTTTATTAGCATTCATATCATTAAACCCATTTCTATATGCAGTAGCATCTAAAGCAGTAGTAACGTTGTTACCATAAGCAATTTTCGCATATTTAGAAGCATCTGCCCAGTTACCCATTACTTGGTGTACTTGAGCTAAAACTGCTGCTGCAGATTCTTTATTAAAATATGACTTATCAATTCTCGCACTTGAAGCAATATTAACAGCAGTTGTCAAATCACTTAGGATAAGTTTATACATTTCCTCTTGAGTAGACATTGGTTTACCTTCTGTAGTGATGTCTGTATAGATTGGAGGTGCAGGTAATGTTTTATCATAAGTATATGTATGTTGAAACTCCATACTTAATTGGAAATACATAAAACCTCTGAAAGCATACGCTTGACCTAATAAATAATCTTTATCAGCAGCTGACAAACTTGTACTATTGTTAACACCTTTAATAAACACATTAAGTTTACCAATGATATCGTAAGGGAATTGCCATGTGAAAACAGTTCTTCTATAAGTAGGTTCTCTGTTATCATTATCATAATCAAATCCAAACCAGTTATTCGCTTGAATAATGTCATTTCCTTTAACAGTTCTAGCAAAGAACATAGAACCTAAATTCCCTGTATCTGTAGCTGTATATTGACCTCTAGTTCTTCTCACAATACCTGCCATGTAAGCAGTTGCCCCTTCTACAGAACCATAAATAGTAGCATCTGTAACTTGATCTGTTGGCTGAGGCTCATCCAAGAAATCATTTCCACAAGAAATAGTTGTAGTAAAAACTAATCCTGTCATTATTATCAAAAATATTTTTTTCATTGTAATAATTTTTTAAATTAAAAATCAACTTTTACTCCAAAAGAGAATGTTCTTAAGTTATAAGATCTGTTATCTGTAGTTCCTGCGAAACTTTGTTCTGGATCTAATCCTTTATGTGACTGCCAAGTTAACAAGTTATCTCCTTGTAAGAAGAATCTAATGTTACTTACACCAATATCTTTAGAAGCATTTTTAGGTAAGTTATAACCTGCGTTCAATGATTTAAGTCTTACATAATCATTTTTATATAAAAATCTTGTTGACTGGCTTGTGAAATCATTTTGACTTGCTAATAATAAAGGTACATCAGTTACGTCTCCTGGTTTTTGCCATCTGTCTCTGATATCTGTTGTAATTTGATCTCCTAATCTAGCTAAACTCATTAATCCAGAGTATTGACTATCATAAATGTATCCACCAAAGCTAAAGTTTAATAGAACATTTAAGTCAAAATTCTTATATCTGAAACTGTTATTGAAACCACCAATCACGTCAGGAATAGAGTTTTTACCTGTATAATATCTAGTAGCTTGAGCATAAGTTTTAGTAGTTTCTTTAGTAACAGTACCATCTGCAGCAGTTACATCTCTATACCACATCATTTTACCATCATTAGGGTCTACACCTGCATATTCTTGTAACCAGAATTCAAATAAAGATCTACCCACTTCATATCTCTTAGTACCAGAAATAAAGTTACCTCCTGCTAATTCAGTTATTTTATTTTTGTCAAAAGAGAAGTTTAAGCTTGTATTCCAAGAGAAGTTTTCATTCTTAATATTCTCTGATGATACCGTAAATTCCCATCCGTAATTTTTCAATGCACCGATGTTTGTGGTAATTGATGAGTTACCTGTAGAAATTGGTAATGGTTTATCATAGATTAAGTCTACAGACTTCTTCTCATAATATTCTACTGTAGCTTGGATTTTATTGTTAAATAAACCTAAGTCAACACCTGCGTTCAATGAAGAAGTTTTCTCCCATGTTAAGCTTGGGTCTACTACTCCACCTAAAAGAACTCCAGTTTGATCTAAGTTGTTCCAACCTGTTCCATAAGCTTGAATATATGGGAAATAACCGATACCTCTGTTGTTTCCTAATTCACCATAAGATCCTTTGAATCTTAAATTACTGATAACACTACTATTTTCTAAGAATTTCTCTTTAGAAACTACCCATGCTCCACCTACTGAATAGAAGTTCCCCCATCTAACATCTTGAGCAAATCTTGAAGATCCGTCTCTACGGAATGAACCTTCTAAGAAATATTTATTTTGATAGTTGTATGATAATCTTCCTAAGATTGAAACTAATGATTCATCAGTTGTATAACCTGAGATGCTTTCATAAACAGTTCCTCCATTATGTACAAATACATTTGGTAAGAATCCTGTAGTTTGAGCTGACAATGGATTGTATCTAAACTTCATTGCTTCAAAAATACCATCTACACTAATGTTATGGTCACCAAAGCTAGTTTTGTAAGTAGATACGTTATTGATGTTTGTAGAGAATGTAAAATCTCTATCTGTCTGAACTCTACCACCTACGTTTGAAGCAGCTCCAAAGTCTCTGTTGGTATATGTAAAGTAATCATATGTATAGTATTCGTGAGAAATAGTGGTTTTATTGTTCAAACCTTTAGCAAGTTTTACATCAAAGAAACCAGTTAGGTTCACTGAATATCTATCATTCTTAATTTTATTATTATAGAATGCACCAGGAACGTTTTCGTTTTGGAAAATTGGTCTAGTTCCGTTAGTATAAGTTCCATTAACACCATAATCGTACTGAGCGTTACCACTAGCATCCAAAATAAGGTTTCCGTTTCCGTCTCTCATGTAAACTGGATAGATATTCGCTAATGAATAAATCCACTGAATAGAAGACCCGAAAGTAGAACCAGACTGGATTGGATAGTTCTGTGATGATGTAGAGAATGCAGAGTTAAATCCAACGGTTAACCAATCATTTACTTTTGATTCTAAGTTAATTCTAGTAGATAATCTCTTAAAGTTTGAAGTCTTAACATTACCATCTTGATTTAAGTAATCTGTACCAAAGAAATAGGTAGTATTATCACTTCCTCCTTGTAATGATAATCTATACTCGTTTCTAAATGCAGTTGTATTTAGGATTTCTTTCTGCCAGTCAGTATCCCATAATAAATTAGCTCCTTGTACAACTTTTCCATCTACTCCTACAGGTGTACTAACACTATATGGATTATAACCTATATTAGAAATTAAGTTATTTGTAGCATTTTGAGCAGCTACTGCATCAGATTGGTTATTAACATATTTATATGTATTTCTTAGTGCTTCCCAAGAAAGTTCCATATATTCTTTTGCTCCAACTAAAGGATACATATCAACTGCCATACCAGAAACACCTGTTAAAGCTGTTAATGATAATTGTGGTTTTTGATTTCTTTTCCCTTTTTTAGTTGTGATAATAATAACTCCATTCGCACCTCTAGAACCATATAACGCTGTAGAAGAAGCATCTTTCAACACGTTCATTGTTTCTATCTGATCCTGAGAAATAGAGTTAATATTTCCCATAAATGGTGCCCCATCTAAAATAATTAATGGATCTTGAGCTGCATTTATAGAAGAAAAACCTCTAATTCTAATCGCTGGAGTATCTCCAGGCTGACCACCAGATGAAATTAAATTTACCCCAGGAACACTCCCTTGAATAGCTGTAAGAACAGAAGTAGCTTGTTGATTAGAAATTACACTTTGATCTACAGAAACAACTGAACCAACGATAGATTCTTTCTTTTGTTTACCAAATGCAACAACAACAACCTCTTCAATGTTTCTTGTTTTAACAGAATCTTTTTTCTGTTGCGCCATAACAGCTTGACCTCCTAAAAAGAAAAGAGCACCCGCTGTTAAAACTTTTAATTTTACATTCATATTAACAATATTTAATATTTTAATAAACAAAAGTGTTAATAAATTTTAACATAACCAAATTTTATTTTAAATAAATTGTTTAAATTTTAACTATTTAGAGTACAAATTAACATCTTTATTAAAAACTGTTCATTTAATTTTTATATAA
>CAZHCK010000065.1:0-14094 GCA_964530915.1 uncultured Cloacibacterium sp.
GTTTTAAAATTACTACCAACAATCAAATAGGAAAATAAAAAATATAAATAACTGACTTAGAGGAATATATTTACTTGCAAACAATTGTAAGTAATTTGTATTTGTACGAATTTTGAGTTTCAGATTTATTAGTTTCTAACAAATCTAATTAAAAAAAATTAAACTCTAAAAACCAGATGTTTTAGTTTCAGATTAAATTGATTGAAATTCAAAAAAAATCTATCCCGATTGAGGTAGATTTTTTTATTACTGACATGAGAGAATAATATTTTAATTCCTATTTCTTTTACTAATTGGAGCAAGCAGTAAGTAAAAAATCCAAGCGAACCACGATACAAAAAGTACTGCTAAAATCCATGCGAGTTTTTCTGATTTTGACGTCCTACTCGAAAGCATTATGCTCAGTATTGGTAAAAACCATACGAAAAACACAATGCCCATTATAAACAATCCTGCCAGTGCATATGAAGAATCTGAGTTCATTGTTATAATTAGTTTAGTTTATTTTTTGAGGAGTTTTGTCTGGTAGGTTTTGTCTCCGATTTTCAGGTTGATGAAGTAGAGTCCTTTTGGATATGTTGTAAGGTCTATTGGGGCATCTTTCAGTTGGGTAAACTGTTTCTCCAGTATTTTGTTTCCTGCTACATTGAAAATGGTATATGAACCACTTTGGTTGGCTGTACGGCTGTCTGATTTGATGTAAGCAACATCAGCTGTTGGGTTTGGATATGCAATGAGCTGATGATTTTGCTGTGCAAATTCTGTAGCATTGAGTACGCCCCCTGCGAAATTGTAGAGGTAAGCGAATGCTTGGAAATATTGGTCTGTGATTACTTTATCGTGAATGATTAGGGTGTTTTCATCATTTTTGGTTTCTGCAGAAGTTGACCAGTTGTGAGAGCCTGTCAAGACTTGAGGGTCCGAACCCGCATTGTAATTGTCTACCAACATGAATTTGTGGTGTAAAATTCCAGCTCCTGAATATTTTACCACTTTTGTAGTTCCAATGGCAGATTGTAAAGCTGCAAAGTCATTCCCCGTTGGGTTTTGGCTGTCGAATACTGCATTGATGGTTGACAAACCTGCATTGTATTTGTTGATTAAAGCATCACGGATATCGTCTCTAGTGATGAGCATATCTGCAATTTCTATGTCTGTATTGGCCGAGTTGATGACATTCACAATTTTAGCTGTCACTCCATCAGAAGGGCTGAAATAGGCATTGACTACTTTGCCCCCAATTACAAAATTGTGAGGTGTGTTGTCTGTTTTATATGGTCCGAATTTTGAAAGTGTGGTATTTGGTGTAAGAGTACTAGAACCCCACATTTCTTCAAACTCGCTTTTATAGGCTTGTGCTAAAGCTTGGTCTTGAATAGCAATGGCATTGTTTTTATCTGGACCATCAATTTGAACGGCAGTCCAGTTGGTAGAACCTGTCCATACCCAAGGGGTGTTTGGGTCTGAGCTGTCGGCATCGAAAATGACAAATTTGTTGTGCATGATACCATAGTCAGAAGTTGTAGGACTAGGTAATTTGGGAATAGCAGGATTGAGCAAAGGAATCATCACACTAGAAGTGCTTCCATCATAGATTACTCTTACTTTCACCCCACGAGCATATGCACTATTGATTGCCCCAGCAATTCCTGTAGAGCTATCTGGAGAGTAGCTGTTGTAAATGGCAATATCTAAGGTGCTTTGACAAGCGTTGATATAATCAATGAGTTTGTTATCCAGTTGGTCTGCCAAGTTTACGGCATTTTGATATTGCGCTAAGGTATTGTTTACGGTATGGTTGAAATAGACATTCATTACCCCTGTAGAGGCTGATTTTGCCACAATATAATTGGCTTTTGCAGTTCTGGAAGTATCGTCATTAAAAGTATATTCCAGTTTGATGACCTGTGCAGGATTAAGGCTGTCTAGGACAAAAGTGTTTTGATTCACTGCCTGTGCAATTCTCTTTAGGGTTTGGGTTTTGTTGTCAAAAGCTTTGAGTGAAACGCCTTTATTGAAGGTAACTTCAATTTTATTGTCCTTGTAGTTTAAGGTATAGTCGGATTCTTGAATGGTCTGAGCTTGAGAATTAACCGCGAATAAAACGGTGGCAAAAAATAAGTTGGTAAAAGTTTTTATCATAAACTGGTATTTTTACAAATTTAATTAATATTCTATTGAAACTTGTAAATATCTAAATATAAGTTATAGCAAACTGACAAAATTAACTTGTTGAGCTTTAATTCCTTTTTATAGGCCTACTATTGAAGGCATAATTGTAACGATGTATCTCGAACCAAAACGACCAATTTTCCATCGAGAGACTCGTGAAATCGCTCCATGTCTAAAAAGTTTACTACTTTTGCATACGGCATGTGGGCGGTTCTCACGTTAACTTTAGGTGGAAACTTTAATCTTCGGTTTAAAGTGGGTTGGTCGCCCTCGGTTCTAAAGTGTGAGAATCCCCCTTGCTTTTTACAAGAGTTATTCTCATTTCTTAAAAGCATCGTTCCATATATTATAAAACAATTATGAGGACGACATTTTCTACCATTCTGCTCATTTGCCCACCGGAATAGCCGGATAGCATAACAGCAAAAGTTATCATTCTAAGCCAATATTTTCAAAAAAAATGCTGGGAATGAAGTCACACCCATAATGTACACACTCCGAAATTCCTTTAATAATAAAAGGAAAGCCAAACTATGCTTTAAACTCAACCCTTAAAAGTACTCGCTTTCTTTTAATTTTCCAAATTATTTTTCAGAACGAAAGGAATTTATTTCAAATAGACGGATACAATGGCAGCGCACCATTGCGGCTTATTAGCTTTCACGGGACATTTCATCATTCATATTAAATTCAGACCACTTTGTAGAGGAAGGTTTATCCTTTGGTATTCTTCCTCTCTTAGAGGTTAACTAAAACCTAAAAACCAAGAAACAAACAGGCCACAAAACCACAAACCATAGAAAAACTCATTTAAAAAAAGCCCTTTCCGCAAAAGTTTGGCGACCACGCAGAAAGAGCATTTACAGTCTTTAAACTTAATTAAAAACCTATTCAAAAATATGAAAAATATTTTTTGCAGGGCTTTCTTGTCCCTATTTTTAACCTTTCTGGCTTTCACCACGGGTTTAGCCCAGAATAAATCACTTACCATAGGAGAAGCGCTTCCTGAAAGCATTTGGTCAACCCCTTTACAAATAGTCAATCATCCACAGAAAACCATGACCCTTAATCAGGATAAAGACAAGCTCATTCTTCTTGACTTTTGGAACACATGGTGCAGCAGCTGCTTGGCAAACTTTCCGAAAATGGAAGAACTCCAAAAACAATTTGGCGACAAAATAAAAATCATCCCAGTCAGCAACCAAGACCGTCCAACCCTAGAAAAATTCTTTGCCACTAAAAACGGTCAGCGCTATAAACAAGTGGTTTCAGTAGCAGGAGATAAAATCTTCCATCAGCTGTTCCCACATAGAGGCGTGCCCTATATCGTTTGGATTAAAGACGGAAAACTACTCAATACTACAGATGGCGCTCAGGTGACAGAAAAAACCATAAAAGAACTATTAGGAGGGGAGAGCTCTTCTTTGCAAACCGTAGTGCAAAGAGGTAGAGAGAGGCCACTAATGCTCTCAGAAGATTTTGACAAAGAAAAAGGAATTTCCATGCTCTCTTATTCATTCTTAGCCAAAGGCAGAATAAGAGGAATGGGATTTGGCTCTGGCTTTCACCGCTCTGGGCAAACCGCCTATGGCAGACAGTTTACCAATTTATCGCTCTTAGAGATTTTTTCTGCCATTACAGATGAAATATTTCAAAAACAAAAACAAGCCTTTAATAAAAAACGAATAATCATAGAAGTTAAAGATCCAAAGCCCCTAGAAAATCCTAAAGATGAACAAGGAAACATCGTAGAAGCAAACCTCTACAGTTATGAATTCATTGTTCCTATATCAGAAGCAGATTCATTATACCCTTTAATGCTAAAGAATCTGAGCCAGTTTACAGACTACAGCGCAGACATAGAAAAAAGAAAAGTAAAATGTTTGGTGCTGAAAAGAACTTCCACAGTAGATAAACTCAAAACCAAAAGCACCACCACGCGTTTTTCATTTTCTGTATCCAAAACAGACCTGCAGAATACCTCAGTATATGCTTTGGTCAATAACCTAAATGCTTTGCCATTCATTCCATATCCTATTGTAGACCAAACAGGGTACAAAACAAATATTGATTTGAAAATGGGAAAAATAGAAGACCTAAACGCACTCAGAAAAGAACTTTTGCTCTATGATGTAGATTTGGTAGAAGAGGAACAGGAACTAGATATGCTCATCATCAAAGACAAGTAACATAGTAGCCTCTATCTAGGTATCTTTTTAAAATAACAATGATAATTCAAACCCAAACATTTTGATTATGAAAAAACTTTATGGCACCTTACTCTTGTGCTGTTCACTACAGATGATGGCACAAAACAGACTTTCAGGACAGGTGATAACAGAAGAAAATTCCCTTCCGCTAAAAGGAGCGGTTATCACCACTACCAAAACCAAAACAGCAGTGCTCACAGACCAAAACGGCCTTTTTGATTTCCAAACTTTGGAAAAAACAATCACGCTAACGGTTTCCCATAGCGGGTACGAGACCCAAAATTTTGAACTGAGCCTACCACTCAAATCTCCCTTGAAAATAGTAATGACTTACAAGGTCAAAGAAATTCAGGAAGTCAACTTATCAACAGGTTATCAGAAGATTCCTAAAGAAAGAGCCACGGGTTCCTTTACCTTAGCCAATGAAAAACTTTTGAACCAACAAGTGAGCACCAACATTCTAGACCGCCTGCCCAATGTAGCGAGTGGGATGATTTTAGAACGAGGAAGCTCTGGAACTACTAAGTTGATGGTTCGCGGGCTCAGTACCATCAAAGGGCCTACCGCTCCTTTAATCGTGGTAGATGATTTTCCGTATGAGGGAGACATCAGCAATATCAACCCAAACATGGTAGAAAGCATTACCGTACTGAAAGATGCCGCCGCAGCAAGCATCTGGGGAGCAAGAGCTGCAAATGGAGTAATCGTTATTACCACCAAAACTGGGAAATTCAAACAACCCATAAAAATGGATTTCACCATGAATACCAGCTACAGCCCAAAACCTGACCTTGGTTATCTTAAAACCATATCATCTGCGGACTTTATTGAAGTAGAAAGAGAACTATTCAATAGAGGATTTTACAACAGTGATATCAATTCCTCTTCGCATCCGGTTTTATCCCCCGTAGTCAATCTATTAAACAAAGCAAGAAACGGACTCATTTCTTCAGAAGAAGCCAACTTTCAGTTGGAGCAACTTAAGAATATCAATGCGAAAGAACAGTTCAGTAAATACATGTATATGCCCTCAGAAAAAAGACAATATTATCTAGGGCTCACAGGTGGTGCACCAGACTTCTCATGGACTTCATCATTCGGGTATGATGATAATTCGGGTAACCTTGGCGAGAAATACAACAGAACCAATCTCCGTTTCCAAAATGTCTGGAAGCCACTTAAGAAACTTCAAATATCAAGTGGAATATACTACACAGAAAGTGCTACACAGAACGGTAGAACCGCTTATGGAGCAGTCATAATGGGCAGAAATGCCTTTGTTCCTTATATGCAATTGGCAGATGATTACGGGAATCCCTTAGTAGTAGTGAAAGACTATGACCAAAACTACAAAGAAAGCTTCGGAGCAGGTAAACTTTTAGATTGGAATTATTATCCTTTAACAGATTGGCAATTCAATCAGGTAAAAACAAAAATATCTGAAGTGATGATTAACACCAGTGTTAATTATAAAATTGTAAAAGGACTAGAAGCAGATATTAAATACCAGTATCAACGTCAGAATGACAACTCCACCAATCTTCATACCGCAGAAAGTTACTATTCACGCAATTATATCAATAGATTTGCACAGCTGGAGACCAATGGGAATGTAATTTTCATAGTTCCAAAAGGTGGGATAATAGACATTTCAAATGGGGTAACGGTCATCAATAATCTCAGAGGGCAACTGAGCTACTCGGGTAAATGGGATAAGCATCAGCTCTCCACAATCGCAGGGGCAGAAAGTCGTGATGCCGTAAGAACATATAGCGCTAACCGCGCCTACGGATATGATGAAAGCAGAATGTCTTCAACAGGGATAGACTATACCCACCAATATCCTTTACTTCCGAGCGGGGGAACAGAATTTATACAGAGACTGCAATCTCAGGGGAAACGAACCACTCGTTTTGTCTCTCTTTTTGCCAATGCTGCTTATACCTTTAATAGCAAATATACCCTTTCAGGAAGTATCAGAAGAGATGCTAGCAACCTTTTCGGACTTACCACCAATAACCAATGGAATCCCTTCTGGTCCGTAGGGGGACTGTGGGAAATCTCCAAAGAGAATTTTTATAAAATAGAGGGGCTCCCAAATCTAAAACTTAGGGGTTCTTATGGATTCAACGGAAATATAGACCCTTCTATGGTAGCAGTAAGTACCATTGCGTATGATATAGACAATTCTAGATACACAGGAACATCTACCGCAAGGTTTGATAATTATTACAACCCTCAGCTCCGTTGGGAAACCTCTAGAATGATCAATCTAGCCTTGGATTTTTCTTCCCGAAATAATAGAATTTCTGGTACTATCGAATACTTTACCAAAAAAGGAAGCAATCTCTTTGGCAATGCACAGATGGATTATACTACAGGTATAGGCTACATGCTTTCAAATGTTGCAGAAATGAAAGGAAATGGTTTAGATATATCACTTAATACGCTCAACATAGATAAAACGGTAAAGTGGAATACCATAGTGAACTTCAGTACCTATCACGACAAGGTAACTCAATATTACTTAGCAGATGCTTTAGCAAGTCAGTTTATAGGCAACGGAAGCGCTGTTCCCATTGGTGGGGTAGTAGGTAAACCCGTCTATTCTATATTTGCCTATAAATGGGCAGGTCTAGACCCTAATACTGGGGACCCCATGGGGATTATAAATGGAACAGTGAGCAAAGATTATGCTTTATTAGTAGGAGCAGGAACTAAAGTAAATGACTTGCAATTCTTTGGTTCAGCAATTCCCACTGTATATGGTTCTTTCATCAATTCATGGAACTACAAAAAATTGAGTCTAGATATAGGATTGAGTTATAAACTCGGCTATTACTTCAGAAGAAGTTCTATAAACTATACTCGTTTATACAACAGTTGGTTAGGACACAGCGATTTTGCCTACAGATGGCAAAAGCCAGGAGATGAAACTTTTACCAACGTTCCTTCTAATACCTTTTTGAGCAATTCCAATAGAGATGCTTTTTACAATGGCTCAAGTGTGCTTGTAGAAAAAGCAGACCATATCCGCCTGCAATATATAAACTTCAATTATCAGGTAGACCAAGGCTCAGGAAAATCAAAAGTGTTTGAAAATCTGAATATATTCATGAATATTAGCAACCTAGGAATACTCTGGAAAGCCAATAAAAGTGGTATAGACCCAGATTTTAATTTCGAGAGCTCTGGACTAAAATCTCCTCCAGTATATTCCATTGGGCTACGTGCCAATTTCTAATCGTATAATTTCACAACTAAAAAATATAAAATGAAACAATCAATAATAAAATTAACAAAGCTTTTGTTAGCAGTAATGTTGTTAACGGGTTGTAACCGTTTTTTGGAGGAAAAGTCAGACTCCAATCTAGCTGTTCCCATGACCTTAGAAGACAATCAGGCATTATTAGACCGTTTGACGGATGTGCTGTCCAATTTTGCTTCTAGCGGAATGGCATCCAGTGACGAAATGTATTTATCAGATGCGGATTTTAACGCCATGGAATATCAAGAAGATAAAAGACTCTACACTTGGCAAGAAGATAATGTTTCTACCAATCAGGGAGTAGGGAATGATTGGGCTTATGCCTACAGTGGTATCTATATTTCAAATGCTGTACTGAATAATTTAGAAACCTATGCTATTGCGGGTGCGGAGAATGTGAGAGGTCAGGCTTTAGTATTAAGAGCAATTCGTTATCTCGACGCGGCTCAAATTTGGTGTCTTGCTTATAATAAAACCACAGCAGACAAAGACTTAGGTTTGCCCCTTCGCCTTAATCCTGATATGAACATCCCCTCCGTCAGATCTTCGGTAAAGCAGACCTATGATCAAATTTTAAAAGACCTGCACGAAGCAGTAAAGCTTCTTCCCGTAAAACAAGTGGCGGCTACCAGACCTTCAAAAATTACAGCACTAGGGTTTTTGGCAAGAACCTACCTCTTCATGGGAGATGATGAGAAGGCTTTATCCTATAGTTTAGAGGCGTTAAGTTTACAAAACTCGTTATTAAATTTTAATAACCTTAATGTTTCAGCATCTTACCCTATAGAGAACATGAATGTAGAAGTATTGCTCAGAGCTACCATGCGCATCTCTGGGCCCGTTCGCTTTGCAGTGGCAAAAGTACCCGTAAGCATTTACCAGTCCTACCATGTCAATGACCTCAGAAAAGCTGTCTTTTTTAGATTAAGCTCAAACGGTGAAGTAACCTTCAAAGGAAATTATACGGGGGGTTCTGCAGGAAAATTAACTGCTATAACTACAGATGAGTTATACCTTATTGCTGCAGAAGCCTATGCCAAAACCAATGATGTTGCTAATGCAATGAAGATGCTCAATAGCCTGCTCATTACAAGATGGAAAACAGGAACTTTTGTTCCTTTTACCTCTACCACAAAAGAAGCAGCTTTGCAAATAATAAAAGAAGAAAGACAAAAAGAACTTTTGTTTCGTGGTCTCCGTTGGGCGGATATCAAAAGATATAATAGAGATGGAGACCAAATAACCCTCACCAGAACCGTAAATGGACAAACCTATACATTGCCTCCTAATGACCCTCGCTATGCCATCGCGATTCCCGAGGATATCATTGCCCTAACAGGAATGCCTCAGAACCCGAGATAAGAGATTGATGTAAACATGGAAAAAGAGAAAATTTAAAAACAAAATATAAAAGAAAAAATGGCTGGTCGTAGACCAGCCATCCTTGATGCATCAAAAAAGATTTCACCGAATAAAATCCTATGGTTTACGGTTCGGACTCATAGAGAGCACCTGTGAATTGGTCTTGCCATCGGGATTAATGGTGGATATGGAAAATTTCATGAAACAACTTGAAGAAGCCAAAAAGAAATCTGCTATGGAAAAAGAAAAATCCGACAGAGAGAAAAAGGAAAAAGAAGCAAAAGAGAAGAAATATAAAGAAGCATTTCAAAAAGCCGAAGAATTGGAGAAAGAGGGTAGATATAAAGAAGCGTGGTCGTCTTTACCAAAGGTTTCTGAATATCCCGAGTTTGCTGAAAATATCCGTAAAAAGCAAGACGAATATGAAAGACATTTCGCTCCAAGTCTTTTTAATGAAAACTAATCTCTAAAATCTTATTTCTAACCTCTAAATAATCAAATATGTTACTCGCAACTCAATTAGAAAGAGTTTTTATACTCAAAGAAAACGGACAGGAAATAAAATTGCCAGACCCTGAACCAAAATGGAGTGTAGAAGCTGTAATGAATTTTTACGCCAATACTTATCCAATTCTAACCACCGCCAAAGTTTCTGCACCACAAATTAAAGACGATAAAGTTCAATATAATTTTGAAAGTGTAATGGGAACAAAGGGATAAATTTTAGATGATGGTTTTGGGTTGACAGAATTTATTACTAAAAGCTGACAATCTTCAACCGATAACTGACAACCTAAATAAAAATGAATGCAACGAAAAATTATATCGGGAAAAGTAAAACTTCTCGAAAGACAAAAGCAAAAACAGCTACACCGACAATTAGAAGAATTTACAGAGTGGATGAAACAAAGCAAAAACGCTTCGGAAGTTCGGAAAGACAAACGGAAATCAGTTCCGATAAATCAACTTCCAATGGTTTTCTAAAATGTACTTTTTTTCCAAAATTAATGGAAAATGATGTTCATAAATTGGCTTCAGATGAACAAAATTTAATTCAAATTCAAAGGAAAAACGCCAAAACAGAAAGAGATTTTTATCAATCTCTTTCCCAATTGGCTAAACATTATGGTTTAAATCCAATGGAAACAAAGCATTTGGGCTATCCTTACAATATTGCAATAGCTATTGATGATATTCAAAAACAATTGAAAAATAAAGTCAAAGATTGGGAAGAAATTAGATTGATTGAAGAAAAAGGAAAAACCTATTTTACAAGCGAGGAACGATTCAATACTGGAGCAATTTTATATTATATTCCAATAGTTCCGCTGTACCGACTATCTAAAAATCCAAAACGGAAACAGTCCGTACAACTTTTACAATCCGTATGTTCTTATTTGTATCATTTTGCTAACGTCCCTTATTATCGAAAAAAGGATAGTTACTTGTTTTGGATGTACGAAATGGTTGAAGAATGGCTCACTTCTGATGATGAAAACGAAGAAATCCTCACCTACTTGTCTGAAATTAAACAAGCGGAACAAATAGGAGATTTTATGGAGCAAAAGATATACAATCATCATAATTTAACTCGATTTAAAGACTATTTAAAAATCTTTGAATGCAAAGACAAATTTGATAATGATTGTTTCATGTTGGCAAGAAAAATATTTTTTCTTTATGAGCAATATCCAAATGCTACTATTTATCAAAACTTGCTAACTAATACAGAAGAAAAGGAATATGAGAATGATTCCATCGTATCAATGGAGAAATACGTTTCTTTTTGTGCCCATGATAAAGGCTTACTATTTCAAACGCTTTTTGAAACAGTTAACTCCGAGTTCCAGGAATGTACTACGATGGAAGAGCCTACAGTAATTAAAAAATTTGATGGAAGTATTATCACAAATAATAACCTCGATTTTGAAAATAGATTATTTCCCTTGATTGAAGAACTGATTTGCATTCTGAGCAATTTTTAAATAATTTGAAAATGAAAGATATTACCCAAGATTTTGGTACACTTTACCACCCTACATCCGCATTAGTTTTCTACCAAACCAATGAAAGAATTATAGAAACTTATGTAGAATACTTTGATATGGATAAAAATGGGAATCCTATCAACGCACACCCTTTGACAGAGAAAGAAGCAAAATCATTGGTAAAAGCACTTAACACAAAAACCCAAAAAGAAAAAAGTAAAGATTTTCTAAAACCGAAAGGAATTTTACCCACAAATATTCTTCAAATCAATCCAAGAGAAAATGGTTCAGTTTTATGGTTTACGAAATCAAGGAAGCAACAACTCTATTTTACTGAAAATTTAGAAATTTCAAACGGAAGGGCAGAAGTACCTGCAATGTTATGGTTTGCTAATAAACGAAGTCTTAAGATTTTTGCACTTTCAAGTAATCAAAGACCAACAGAAAAAACACCGCTTTTTTATGCTCCGTTTTTCAATGTGTATGAAAATGGAAATGTTTGTATGGGAACGGTGGATGTTCATATTCAAAACTCTACTTCTTTAGAAGTATTTATAAAAAATTGGGAAGATTATTTTTTTAATTCTTATTTCAGCCATTTGATGAATGAACACAATCCAATAAAAGGGAATTGTGTAAACCTGTGGAAAAGCCTTATCAATGTTGATAAAACATTTCCAAAAGAAGCTTTAAAAAAAGCAAACAGAACTTTAAAAAGTCTAATATAATGAACTCAGAAATAAATAAAAATAGAGAAATTAAATCCAAAGTCCATTTTACGGATAATGCTTTAATCAATCCAACAAATCCCGTTACAGTTAATTTAATTGGAGCAGGAGGTACAGGTTCACAAGTTTTAACTGCATTGGCTAGAATGAACCATGCTTTAACGGAATTGAACCATTCTGGTTTATTCGTTAGATTATGGGATGATGATGTGATTACCGAAGCGAATTTAGGCAGACAATTATTCGCAGAAAGTGAATTGGAATTATACAAGTCTGTTGCATTAATCAATCGTGTAAACAGATTTTTCGGAACGAATTGGAAAGCTGAAACTCAAAAATTTGAAAAAGATGATTTAGGGGAGTTAAAAAGCAATATGAAATCAGAAATTTATATTTCTTGTGTGGATAACGTAAAATCACGTTTTGACATTGCAGAAATTTTAAATGAATTGAATATTGATAAAGGATATTATAGAAATCAATGCAAATATTGGATGGATTTTGGGAACAGTCAATTTACAGGACAGGTTTTACTTTCTTCCATCGGAAATATCAAACAACCTAAATCTGAGAAATATGAAACGGTGGACAATTTGCCTTTTATTACAGAAGAGTTTGGAGAAATTTTAAAGATTTCGGAAGCGGAAGATGATACACCAAGTTGTAGTTTGGCTGAAGCATTGGAAAAACAAGATTTGTTCATTAATTCTGCTTTATCACAAATGGGGAGTTCTTTGCTTTGGAGTTTATTCCGTAATGGATTGACTGAAAACAGAGGTTTTTTTCTTAATTTGAAAAATTTTCATTCAAAACCTATCAAGTTGTAGTTATTGTTACCTGATGAAAAATCGGGAGGCAAAAATGCAATTCCTCACTTCGGTCGGAAACGCATTTTTGCAGAAAAAGGAGCAACCACATTTCAAAAACATTCCTTTCTGTTGCGATTTAAAGTTTTTGAAAAGAGGTTGTGGTGTTTTTGTTGATAAATTTTTAGTTAAAAATTAATTCCAATTTACTTTCAAGTCCTTAAATTCTAGACTTGATTTTGTATCTTCAAATAAGTTTCTTATAGGCTGTGAAGTTTCTTTGAATCTAAAAAGTTTTATAAAAAGGGGTTCGTTTTCTATATTCTTAAAAGAAAAAGTTAATTTAATAGGAGTATTCAATGCCAATTCAGGATATGGTCTGCTGGATTTGTAAAAATCAATTTCATATTCTCTTCCTTCAATGTCAACAATAGAAATATCCTCAATTGTCATTTTTTTGTTCTCGTCTTTTGCTTCTACAAGAAAGATAACAGCAATAGTTTTTTCGGCTTTATTTCCAATTACTTTTGTTATTTTAAATGTAGAGTTATCTTTCTCTGTTTCTGAAATTGGGTTATTAATTTCAACTATTTTTTTCAGGTATTCATTTTCTGAAGTCAAAATTTTATTTGTTGATTGAAGGACTTCGTTTTCTTTTTTTAGATTTTCGCAATTGGTTTGGCTTAATCCTAGTGATGTAATTGAGATTGCTGATAATATTAATAATTTTTTCATTTTTGTTTATTGTTACATGTTCT
Organism: uncultured Cloacibacterium sp.; assembly: GCA_964530915.1. GTDB lineage: Bacteria > Bacteroidota > Bacteroidia > Flavobacteriales > Weeksellaceae > Cloacibacterium. The sequence goes on from CAZHCK010000065.1 coordinate 13,293, forward strand.
AGTTTAATGTATTAATTAGATACTCAAATATAAAATTAAATTTTACTGAAATTTTGAAAAATCACTAAATTTAAAAGCTACATCAATTATAATAAGTCTAAAATCTTATACATATTAATGAAGACAAAGAATAAATGAGATTAAAACATTTGGCTGCTTATTCATTTCAAAAATATGAATTATTTAACGTCGAAAAATGTGAATGCAACTATTTTTAGGAAAAATTCTGTTTTTATTTATAAAAAAAGAAAAACCACGCCCAAAAGCGTGGTTAAATTTTTATACCTCGTATCATATTTTCGAACGAAAACAAGGGAGGTTGAATATTCGGTGAGTTTTCAAACGAAAATAGGGGAGACTAAATATTCGGTGACTGACTAAATATTCGGTGACTGACATGGAGCCATCAAACCTCTCTTATATTTATATAAAAATAATCTCCTGAAAAGCCACTTATGAGCGAATGATTCAAAATTGTTAGTATATATTTAGAATTTTCCCATTTTAATACATCAAACTCTAAAAGCTCATCTACATTTGATATATCATTAATATTCATATATTTGTTTCTCTCTAAAATATATTCGGAAAAATCACTTTTAGTAGATTTAGCAAACTCCCAATTATTTCTAGCTCCCGATTTTGGGAATTTCAACTTTTTAACAATTTTTAATAGTATCTTTTCTTTATCGCTTTTATTAAATACTATATTAATTCCAAAAATTTTATTATCAAATTTGTCTAAAGAAACATTAATTACTTTCTCTCCTAGAAAAGAAAACTCATTTATTAAATCAAAATC
>CAZHCK010000066.1:0-13873 GCA_964530915.1 uncultured Cloacibacterium sp.
TTTTAATAGTTTCTCTCTATATTTGAGTTTCTAAAATCAATGAAGAAGAAAACTATCATTTTACTGTGTTTACTGCTTAATCTTTTTGCTTTTTCGCAGAAAGACTCCATCATTATTGATGCAAAAATTTCAGCAGGAACACTTTCTGTGAAAGAAAAAATCTATTATCAGAACAAATCTGAGAGTGAACTCACGCATATAAAACTTCAAAATTTCACGGCAGCTTACAAAAGCAGAAATACGCCTTTAGTCAGAAGAAAAATTGAAGACCGAAAAAAGGATTTATACTACGCAAAACCCAATGAAAGAGGCAGATTGGTTTATCTGATGATAGACAAAAAACCTTATGATGGCATCTTAGATGATGAAAATCTTTTTATAAAACTCCCAAAACCTTTAGCTCCCAATACTTCTACTGAAATCTCTTTAGAATATTCTGTGATTTTACCGAGTGCTCAGTTTACAGGTTATGGAATTGGGAAAAATAATACTTTGCTTAAATATTTTTTCTTAGTTCCAGACAGTTTTGACCGAGATAATTTTCTTGAAAAATATTACAAAGATTTAGAAGAAAACGTAAATGTAAACACTTTTTACCGAGTAAAATTTGAAAATTCTGGTCAAAATATCAGCAGTAATTTAACAGAAGTTGCTCCCAATATTTTTGAAGGAAAACTCAATAAAGATGTAGAATTTCTGATTGCTGACCAAGAAAACTATCAGCTAGAAACCATCGTTGACGGACAAAAACATTTGGTAGAACTGGGTTATCCTGTCACAGAGCAAGAAAAAGAACTGATTGCGTTTTATCTACCGCTTCATCTTCATTTTATCAAAGAAAAAACGGGATTTTTGCCAGCAAAAATCTTCATCAGCGAAAAATTTAAGTCCAAAAATGATTTCTTTGGGAATGATGATATTAAATTTTGGAAATTTAAGTTCCAAATGTTTACCGATGCCGAAAAAATAGATATGGATTATTTCAGCATTGTTTCTCAGCAAGTTGCAGAGCAATTATTCGTTTCTGATAAAGAAAAAAATCACTGGATTACCAATGGACTTAAAACCTATTTAGAAATTCAGTATTTGAAAAAAAATTATCCTGACCATAAAATTTTAGGTGCACTTTCAGATTATAAAATATTGGGAATGAAACCCTTAAAACTTTCATTCGCTTCTCGAGTAAAGTTGATTGAAAGATACGGTTTGGCTTATCAATACATTACGGCGCAAAACCTTGATCAAAAAATAGACGAAAAATTTTCGGATTTAAGTAATTTTAATGAAATGGCGATTAGCCAATTTGAAGCGGGAAGCCTTTTTACCTTAATTGCAGAAAAAATGGGAACTTCTTATTTTGACAATTTCTTAAAAGGTTATATCACCAAAAATCACACTTCAGAACTAGACAAAAGAGAATTTTTAGACCAACTCACTGTAGCTTCTGGTTACTCTTCAGAATTTTTAGAAAAATACGTCAAAAGAAAGCAAAGAATCAATTTTAAACTCAACGATTTCGAGAGAAAAGATAATGTCATCAACATCAATGTTTCTAAAAATACAGCACAGAATATTCCTTTTAAATTAGAAACTTTCCATGAAGATGGCAGCAAAAAAACTTTTTGGTATGACACGAATTATCAAGAAAATTCTTGCGGTTACGTGATTCCAGATAATGAAGCGGTAAAAATTGTCATCAATGATTTATATGCTTTCCCAGAAAATAATTTTAGAGACAATTATCTTTATACCAAAGGAATTAAAGACAATGCCAAAAAATTAAGATTTAAAATAGTTCCTGATAATCCCAATTCTGAAATCAACGAAGTTTATCTTACGCCAGGAATCGGTTGGAATAATTATGACAAATTCTTACTAGGAATTCGATTTAAAAATAAATCACTGATTGACAAGAGGTTTCAATATCTTATTTCTCCGTTTTTCAGTACAGGAAGTAAGGATATTAATGGTTCCATGAATGCTGTTTATAAGATTCAACCCGCTGAAAGTTTTTACAGAACGCTTACTTTAGGTGTTGCAACTGCCAAATATAATTATGATTTTGGGTTGTCTTACAAAAAAATCAGTTTTTCTGGGAATATGTCTTTTAACAAGAATCCTAGAAGCGAAATTTCTAGAATTTTATCTGCTTCTTACAATTTCTTCGAAAGAGATTTAAGTCCAAAAATGATTGCAGAAAATGACTATGCTAAATATAACATTTGGAATCTTGGTTTTGTATATTCAGACAATAATGTGATTAAAGAAAAGTACATTTTCGGAAACTTCCAATACATGGAAGATTACGCAAAACTTACTGCAGAAAGTTACTACAGACTAGAATATGCCAAAAATAAAAAACTGAGTTTACGATTGTATGGCGGTTATTTTTTAAGAAATGACACTAGAAATAATAATTTTGACATTGGGATTTCTAAAGTTTCCAACTATGCTTTCTCGTATAATCTATTGGCTCAAAGTGCAATAAGCGGAATCCTTTCTCAACAGTTTATCATGGCAGAAGGTGGTTTTAAATCTTATATCAACGGAAGTGTAGACCAATGGTTAATTACGCATAATGTAGAAGCAAATGTTTGGAAGATGATAGACGTTTACGCAGATTTTGGCGTGTATAAAAACCGTGAACATTCTCCTAAGTTTATTTGGGACAGTGGTATAAAATTTAAAGTAATTCCAGATTTTATAGAAGTCTATTTCCCTATGCAATCAAGCCTTGGCTTCGAACCGAAGTTCAAAGATTACGGCAATAGAATACGATTTACCTTTAACTTGAATGTAGGTGCTCTGATTGGATATTTCAGACGAGGCTGGTACTAAATAAAAAAGGTTGCTCAAATGAGCAACCTTTAATTTTATCAATAAATTATAATTATTGTTTTACTATTTTCTGAGAAACAGTTTCACCGTTTACTTTTCCTTTGATGATATAAACACCTTTAGCTAAAGAAGAAACATCTAAAGAAGTACCATTTTCTACAGAAACAGATTTTACAACTTGTCCATTCATATTAACAAATTGTACATCCGCTTTAGCTCCAAAGTTTAATACATCTTTTACAACTGTATTTTTAACCAAATTAATTTTTGATTTTGCTACATCATTTGTTGCTAAAAACTCTGTAATATTAACATTGTCTACATAATAAGTTGAAGTTGTAACATCAACAGTATTTCCTAAATATTCAAATGCTAAAAATCCTATACCACTATGTGCTGTTAGATCAAGAGTTTCTGTATTAAAAGCTACAGCTCCAGTAGTATCACCATTTGTAGTAGTCATTAACAGTGTTTTTTGCATTGGTTGCCCACTAACTAATTTGAATAAATAAACATTTAGAGTTGCTCCAGTAACATAAATTCCAGACCAATCAAATTTTACATTATTTTTTGAAATTTGATCAAGATTAATTGCAGGAGAAATAAGTAATGATTTATAATAACCATTTCCACCATATGAAGTCATTTGAGCTGCATTTGTAGTCAATGAAGCAATAGTTTTCACTGACCATTGTTTGTTAACATCTTGCGCATAATTAGTCCAACCAGTTATTGCAGTTGCATTAGCTGTATAAGAATCAAAATTTTCAGAAATACTTGTAACAGGAGATGCCTCTGATAATCCGTAAGGATTAATAGCATCTAATCCATTCCCTGTTAAGGCAACAGTTGTAGTTGCTGAACCACTAGTAATCGTTAATGTTGCAGATTTTGCGCCTGTAGAAGTTGGAGCAAAAGAAACATTAAGAGATCCTCCTGAAGTTGTAAGTGTACCTGTTGCAGAGAACATTGCTGCATCTGTACCAGTAATACTATAAGTTGGAGCTACTGTTAAATTAGTTCCAGTAACTGATAAAACTTTTGCGTAAGATGATTCATTTGCAATTACATTATTAAAACTTAACGCTGAACTTGTATTTATAACTGGAGAATATTTATCATAAATTTTAATATCATCTACTCTAAACTGATAAGTAGTGGAAGAATTTACAAATCTAACCCCTAAGTTAGTTGTTGAAGGTATTGTACCGGTAGGAGTAATTAACTCCCAAACTGACCCTGTAAGAGTTCTAGTATAAGTTAATGCAGTCCAAACAGGAGTAGTCTGTGTTAAATCTGCTACTTCAATTGCTAATTCAGTATTAGCAGCAGTTTGGCTTTTCCAATGACCTAATGACATTTCAAGGTTTGCAGATGCAACACTAGAAGTATTGATGCCAGAAATAGTAAGATTTCTACCAACTACATTAGTTATAAAAACATTTCCAGATCCGGAAGCACCTGTATAACCAGTAGATGCACTTGAAGTTCTTACATCAGCATTTCCTGTATAGGTAATTCCTGAACTCGCTGGATTTTGCCATCCTGTATAAGTTGCTACGCCAGTTGTAGTTGAAGGAGTGCCCATGTTTTCAGAATAAATTTGCGCATTAGCTACAAAAGTTATTACAGCAAATAAAAAAGTAAAGATTTTTTTCATGAGATTTTTTTTTAAATATGGTATCAAAAATACGAAGAATTTCTTACACATAAGACTTTTTTATCCAATTTAACATTTAGTTAAAAAAAAGACTGCCATTTTAGACAGTCTATCATTTTATAAAAATAATTTCATTTATTTTTTAATCACTTTCTGAGAAACTTTCTCACCGTTTAATTCTGCTGTAACAACATAATCACCTTTTGGTAAAGAAGCTACATCTACATTAGCATTTTGAGCCGAAATAGTAGCAGATTTCACTAATTGTCCGTTTGCATTATAAACCTTTACAGAAGCATTTCCTTTTGCTTGGAATGATAAGGTATTATCTACTATTGTATTTTTTAGGAAAATGTTTTTTGTTTTTGAAATATCTCCTACTGATAGTGTAGAAGTTGTCCAAGAAATATCGTCTAAAACAATTTGTCTTGTCCCAGTAGATTTAAACTCTATTAACACATCCCCAGGTACATTAGCAGTAACTGTTCTTGTATAAGTTGTAGCCATTGCCGCCAACGTATAAGTTTCCAATTTTGTTCCGTTGACCCAAACTTCTACAGTACGGTTTGCAGCAGTGCCTCCTGTAAAATATGAACGTACTGAGTAAGTTAGTGTCCCAACTCCGTTTACTCCAGAATTAGCTTTAACAAATCTAGTCCCAGTATCTTTTAGACCAATAGATGTTGTATTTATCGCATCAGTTCCCGTAGCTTTCCTACCTTGACCATAAGTCCATACTACGCTATTATCTCCTGTAAATGATCCATCACTATATGCGCTTGCAGATGCATTTAAATTAGTAAATGATTCGCTACCTTGTGCAAAAAACACACCGGTAAAAACCATTGTTGTCAAAAGAGTAAAAATTTTTTTCATAAGATATTTTTTTGTATAACTAGAGCCAAAAATACAAACATTTTATTGAATTAATGACTTTAATCATTAAATTTCTATTAATTTTTCTCCACAATAATCCTTATTTTTTTTAGTTACTTTTACACAGCGGTTTTTAGAAAGATTTCGGTGACAAAAAAATTACTTTTTTTTCTCATTTTAATGAGTGCTTTTTGGGCAAAAGCACAGATTTTCACATGGAAAAACCCTAATTTACCTGCTCAAGATTCACTAAAAACAGACTCTATTGTTTCAAAAAAACTTAATAGCGAGTTTTTTAAAAAAGATACCGCCAATTTTGTCTGGAAAGAAAAAAAAATTCTCTATGATGAATCCGTTTTGGTTAAGAAAAATTCTCGTTCACAGATTTTAGGAGATTTAAATGCTAAAGGTTCTATCATCAGAGGAATTACTTTTGGCAATAACCAAGGGCAATCGGTGCAATCTTCTATGGATATGCAAATTGCAGGAAAACTCAGCAAAGATGTTTCTATACTAGCTAGTATTTCAGACCATAATTTGCCGATTCAAGCGGATGGTTACACCCAAACTTTGCAGGAATTTGACAAAATCTATCTTCAACTAAACATCAAAGACAAAAGCATTTTAAAAGCAGGACATCTCGATTTGCAAGACGATCAAACCTACTTTGGAAAGTATCAACGCAGAAGCATGGGAATTGGTTTTCAGACCAATTTTGGGAAAAACAACAAAACTTTTCTGGATTTTTCAGCGGGAGTTGCTAGAAGTGAATTTCATCGAATTCGCTTTCAAGGCGTAGAAGGAAATCAAGGTCCGTATCGTTTAAATGGAAAAAACGGAGAAAATTTCATTACCATTCTTTCAGGTTCTGAACAGGTTTTCATCGATGGAATTCTCATGAAACGTGGCGAAAACCAAGATTACACCATTAATTACAACACGGGAGAAATCACTTTCACGAGTTTCAGACCGATTTTTAAACAGAATTTTATCACCATTTCTTACAATTACACCAACCGAAACTACAATCGTTTCATCGTAACTTCTTCGGTGAAACATCAAACAGAAAAATTGAAACTCTCTTTCGATGCTTTTCTGGAAAATGATAATAAAAATGCTCCACTTTCCCTGAATTTATCCAAAGAAGACGAACAAATTCTTGCCAATGCTGGAAACAATCAAGACTTAATGTTGGCTCCTTCTGCTGTGGTTACAGAATACGATGTGAACAAGATTTTGTACAAATTGGTGCAAAATCCACAAGGAAATTATTACGAATTTTCTACTGACAAGACGGAAACCTTATACAATGTTTCTTTCACTTACTTTGGAGTTGGAAAAGGCGATTACAAACTGAAACAATCCACCAATAACGGAAGGGTTTTTGAATTTGTTGGCACTGGAAACGGCGATTATTCTGCACTTAGAAAGTTACCTTCTCCACAGAAATCTCAAGTATTTTCTACTTCGGCAGAATATACTTTTAACAAAGGAAAAATTGGTGGAGATTTCTCTTTGAGTAATTATGATGTCAATTTATTTTCATCTAAAAACAACGACCAAAACACAGGTTTTGCTGGAAGAATTTTCGGGAATAAAATCTTTACCAAAAACAATTGGAACGGAACAGTTGGCGCAGAATTTCAGAGAATTTCTTCACAGTTTCACATTTTAGACCGAATTAATGATGTAGAATTTTCCAGAGATTTTAACTTAACTCAAGAATTTAATCAAATTACACAAAACAGATTGATTTTCAGTTTTTTAAATCAATGGAAAAATAACAATTTCATCAATTACAAACTGAATTACCTCAACGAAAAACAAAGCTATAACGGCATAAAAAACGATTTAGATTTTAAATTTCTAAAGAAAAACACAGAAACCAAAGGAAATTTATCTTATTTAAATACTACTTCTAATTTTCAAGACACGCAATTTGCAAGAGGAAATGTTTCTACTGAATTTTTGGGTAAAAAAGGAAGCTGGAGTTTTGGCGGAAGTTTCGAGCATAATCAGAAGAATTTTAACCAAACTAAAACGCTTGATGTTACCAGTTTTTCTTGGAAAGAAGTTTTTGTTCAAAAGAGAATTGGCGATAGTTTACGCACCAAATTGTTGGCAAAATCTTATTTCAGAACAAATGACTCTGTGCGTAATAATTCATTGAAAAAAATGAATAATATTCTCGGTTTAATGCTGGAAAGTCAGTTGATTAGAACCGAAAAAACGCAACTTTCAACGCTCGTTCATTACCGAAAATTTTTCTACGAAAATGAATTAAAAACGCAGTTTAATTCAGATTTTGTGATTGGAAATATTCAGTACAATCAACAATTTTTCAAAAACGGAATGCGTCTGCAAGCGTTTTATGAGCTCGGAAACGGACAAGAAGCGCAGCGAGAATTCCAGTATTTAAAAGTAACAGACGGACAAGGAATTTACAAATGGACGGATTATAATGGCGATGGAACTCAGCAGTTGGATGAGTTCGAAATTGCAGAATATTCAGATTTGGCGCAATACATTAGAGTTTACACGAATACGGTAAAATACACGCCTTCCAATAAAAATAAATTACAACTTTCGCTTTCGGTGAATCCTTATATTGTTTTTAATTCAGACAATCAGTTTTTAAGACGTTGGAATTTTAACATTTCACTCAATGCCCAAAATTCCTTCTTCAAAGAAGACCGAGTTTTAGAATTCAACCCATTTAAAACCGAAAATAATCAAATTTTAAAAAATCAGAATTTGCTGTTTTCTGTACTTTTCAACCCAACAGATAAATCTGGCTGGAACGGAAATTATCGTTTTATTGACAATCAAAATCTAGTCAATGCCAATTTCAGCATCGAAAAGAAAAACACGCAAACTCATTTGGTTAATTTTGGATATTGGTTTAATAAAAATCTCCGTGCAGATTGGGAAAACCAGTTGCAGAATTACCAATCTTCATCGCAATTATTCAAAACACGCGATTACACTTTAAACATCTACGAAACCAAGCCAAAATTGGTTTACAAACTTTCAGAAAGTATACAAACCGAAGTTTCTACCGCTTATAAAATCAAGGACAGAAAAGATGGTGAAGAATTCTTAAAAACCTTTGATGCCACTGGAACTTTGCAATGGGAAAAGAAGAAAACTTCGATTAGAGGAAATTTTAGCTTCATCAACAATGATTTCAAAGGAAATGCATTCAGTATTGTAGGAAACCAAATGCTCGATGGTTTAAAACCTGGCAAAAACCAGGTATGGAGTGTTATTTTTCAACAAGCATTAAACTCTTTCCTTCAACTCAACGTGAATTACGAAGGTAGAAATTCTGGCGATAGAACAATTCACATTGGAAGTGTGCAAGTTCGTGCTTCATTCTAAATCGTTTTGCTTATTTTTGCAAAATGGTAAAAATAGGCAACATAGAACTTCCAGATTTTCCGCTTTTATTAGCACCTATGGAAGATGTGAGCGATCCTCCTTTCCGTAGATTGTGCAAATTACACGGTGCAGATTTAATGTATTCAGAGTTTATTTCTTCTGAAGGCTTGATTCGTGACGCAATGAAATCTAGGAAAAAACTCGATATTTTTGATTACGAAAGACCTGTTGGAATTCAGATTTTTGGCGGCGATGAAGAAGCGATGTCACTTTCTGCCAAAATTGTAGAAACTGTAAATCCTGATATTGTAGATATCAACTTCGGTTGTCCCGTGAAAAAAGTAGTTTCAAAAGGAGCTGGAGCTGGTGTTTTGAAAGATGTAGATTTGATGGTTCGATTGACGAAAGCCGTTGTAAATTCTACACATCTTCCCGTTACTGTAAAAACGAGGTTAGGTTGGGATGTTGACACCATTAACATTGAAGAAGTTGCACTGAGATTACAAGATGCAGGAATTAAAGCGTTGACTATTCACGCAAGAACCAGAAGCCAAATGTACAAAGGTGAAGCGGATTGGGAATATATTTCTAAAATCAAACAAAACCCTAATATTGAAATTCCAATTTTTGGAAATGGCGACATCGATTCTCCCGAAAAAGCTTTGGAATACAGACAAAAATATGCTTGTGACGGAATGATGATTGGTAGAGCTGCGATTGGTTATCCTTGGATTTTTAATGAAATTAAACATTTCTTTGAAACGGGAGAAAAATTACCAGAACCTACCATTTCAGACCGACTTCTTGCCGTAAAACAACATGGAGAATGGAGTGCAGAATGGAAAGGCGAAAGATTGGGCTTGATAGAAATGAGACAGCATTACAGCAATTATTTCCGTGGAATTTCTCATTTTAAAGAATTTAAAACCAAATTTTTACAAGTTTTAAGCTTGGAAGAATTTTATCAATTGTTAGAAGAAACGGAAGAATTTTATAAAAACAAAATCGAAATTTTATAAATTTAATTCAATCCTTCAAGGAATTAAAATCCTCAAAGGATTATTTATATAACTATGAAAATCATCTCTTATAACGTAAACGGAATTAGAGCAGCTTTTACCAAAGATTTTATCGGTTGGTTGCAAGTTGCGAATCCTGATATTATCTGCATACAAGAATCTAAAGCTGGAAATGACCAAATAGACATCGAAAGTCTGGAGAAAGTAGGTTATAAAAGTTATTGGCATTCTGCGTTGAGAAAAGGCTATTCTGGAGTTGGAATTGCGAGTAAAATAGAACCAAAACATGTAGAATACGGTTGCGGAATAGAACATTATGACAACGAAGGTAGAATTATAAGAGCAGATTTCGAAGATTTTTCGGTGCTTTCTGTGTATGTTCCGAGTGCTTCTAATATTGAACGATTAGACTTTAAACTTCAGTTTGCCGAAGATTTTCTAGAATACATTAAAAATTTACAGAAAGAAATTCCAAACTTGGTGATTTGTGGAGATTTTAATATCTGTCATGAAGAAATAGACATTCACAATCCGAAAGGTTTAAAAAATACTTCAGGATTTTTGCCTGTAGAAAGAGAATGGATGACAAAATTCCTAAAAGAATGTAATTTGATTGATAGCTTTCGCTATTTGCATCCAGATAAGCAAGAATTCTCATGGTGGAGTTACAGACAAAATTCTAGAGCGAAAAACTTAGGTTGGAGATTAGACTACCATTTCATCACAAAATCCCTTGAAAACCAATTGGAAAGAGCTTTGATTTTAAAAGAAGCTGTACACAGTGATCACTGTCCAGTTTTCGTTGAAATTAAAATTTAGGTTAAAAAATTTTTATTTTTCATGGAAAAAGTTTACTTTTAGTTAACTTTTTACTATGAAAACGATAATTGAGGGAATAAAGAAAGAAATAAAGAATCATCAGAAGGTTAAAAACAGCGTTCTGAAAGATGTTGTATCTTGGAAGAGAACTCATTACATTTTATTGTCCGAAATTGTTTCGCAAGAATTATCTCAATCAAAATTTTTACAAGGAGAGAGGAAATTTGAACTCGGAAATACCATTTCGTACATTACCCTCCAAAGATTTTTCGATAACAGTTATAAAGCTTCTGCTTTAAACGACTTACGCTTCATCAAAACCTTAGATAAATTATGTATTTTCTTAGGTCATTATGACCTTAATGAATATATATTGAATAGTAAAGAATTAACTATTTCTGATGATGATTCTGAACAAATAGAACCTTACCGAAAAATCATTGAAACTTTTTGTCAAAATGAGTTTAAAGCCATCCAAAAACTCCCTGAAATTGATTTAAGCGATATTTATCCTTATGTTTTCGAAGATTCTGCTATTCTAAGGAGAATTAAGGAATATATGAAGAGATACAAAGATGCAGAATACCATTTTGACTTCGACTATGAGTTTGCAAAGTTTGAATTATTGGATTGTGAACTTCTTTCAGACGAAGAAGATTTAAAAGTGCTAAAAGCACATGAATTTTGGGATTTAGTTTTGAAAACAGCAGAAAGTAAAGTTTTCTTTTATAAAGTGATGAATTTCCAAACTTATTTCCTTAAAAAAGACCAAGATATGCAATGGAAAATATGGGACAACTATAATCCTAACCTTCAAAGAGTGATTACTACTTATGTATAAAAAACCAACTTATAATAAGTTGGTTCATTTTTTAAGATCATTTGTGTTTTTCTCCAAACTAACAACTGTTAGTTCAACGCAAAGATGATCATTTTTTAAAAATTTACAAAAAAGACAACAAACTTAAAATGAACTTATGTTGAAATAAAAAAACCACCTTAAAAGGTGGTTTTAATCGTTAATCGACAATTTCATATTCTATAGGAATAGTTCCAGAACTATGATCACCAATTTCATTAAAAGCTGCTTTTGTCATATCAAAAGCTCTAGTTCTATGAAATGGACCTCTGTCATTAATTCTAACTATAACAGATTTTCCTGTTCTTAAGTTAGTAATTTTTACTTGCGTTCCAAATGGTAATCTCATATTCGCAGCAGTAAATTTTGTGTTATCAAAAACTTCACCGCTTGCGGTTTTTCTACCGTTAAATTTATCGTGGTAGAACGATGCAAAACTTGTTTTAGCATCATTGGTATTATATTTGAAAGAATATAGACCAAGAGTTGAAATCATCATTATGATTACGAGAATTGCTCTTTTCATCATTTTGAATATTTTTTGTGGGTTTTACAAGCGCAAAGTTATCATGAACCTCTTTTAGCACACAACCAAGTTGTTAAATTTTCTTAATTTTATGTTAAAAATTTGTTAAACAACTCTCTCAACTACCTATCCATGGGAAATGACAAGAAATGTTAAAAAATGTTAAAAAATATGTTAAATTTGTTAACATTATTAACTATTTGACGCATTGTTTTTTATCAATTCAAAAACATTATAAACAAAAACAATTGAATAAAATCAAAAAAACCACCAATTAATTGATGATTTTTTATTTTTACTTACATTAATTTAAATTTAACTTAATGTAAATTTTATGTTTTTCATAAAGAAATAAGAAATATTATTCTGCAATTTCACCATATAAATCGAACTCTTCTGCGGAAGTAATTTTAATATTAACGAACTCACCAATTGAAATATAAGTGTCTTTTGCTTCCACTAAAACCGTGTTATCTACATCTGGCGAATCATATTCTGTTCTTCCCACGAAATAATTCCCTTCTTTTCTATCAAAAATACATCTGTAGGTATTCCCGATTTTTTCTTGGTTCTTTTCCCAAGAAATCTGAGATTGTAATTCCATAATTTCTTCTACTCTTGACTGTTTTACCTCTTCTGGAACATCATCTTCTAACACATAAGCACTTGTATTTTCTTCATGAGAATAGGTAAAACAACCCAATCTATCAAAACGTTGCGTACGAACCCAATCTTTTAATTCTTGGAACTTTTCTTCAGTTTCACCAGGGAAACCAACGATTAGCGTAGTTCTAATAGCCATATCTGGAACTTTCTCACGGAATTTATCCAATAAAGCATTGGTTTTTTCATAAGTAGTTCCACGCTTCATGGCTTTCAGAATTTCTGTATTAATGTGCTGAAGCGGAATATCTATATAATTACAAATTTTAGGCTCTGATTTAATCAATTCTAATACATCTTCTGGAAAACCCGAAGGAAATGCATAATGCAAACGAATCCATTCTATTCCTTCTACTTTTACCAATTCCTTTAATAAATCTCCTAATGCTCTTTTCTTATATAAATCTAAACCGTAATACGTTAAATCTTGAGCAATTAAAATCAATTCTTTAACGCCAGATTTTGCAAGTTTTTGTGCTTCTATGACTAGGTTTTCAATTGGAGTAGAAACATTACCTCCTCTCATCAAAGGAATGGCACAAAATGCGCAAGGTCTATCACAACCTTCAGCGATTTTAAGGTAGGCATAGTGTTTTGGAGTAGTAGTTAAACGTTCTCCTACTAATTCATGTTTATAGTCTGCACCTAAATGTTTTAATAAAATTGGTAAATCTCTAGTCCCAAAATATTGGTCTACATCTGGAATTTCTCTGATTAAATCTGGCTTATATCTCTCTGAAAGACAACCTGTAACGAAAACCTTCTCTACTTCTCCCCTATTCTTAGCTTCTACAAAATCTAGGATAGTATTGATGGATTCTTCTTTGGCATTATCGATAAAACCGCACGTGTTAATCACTACGATATCTCCACGTTGTTCGTGTACGACATCTTTGCCGTTTGCTTTGAGTTGTCCCATTAAGACTTCTGAGTCGTAGATGTTTTTTGAACAGCCTAGGGTTACGATGTTAATTTTTTTTTTGCCTACAGATTTTGTTCTCATGTATGATAATTGATGGATGGTAAGTATTGAATTATTTAAGGTTGCAAATTTATGAAATTAAAAAGGAACTTTAGAAAAGAGTTTTTTTGAGGTAAAATTTGTTTATTCATTTCATGCACTTTTCATGCACTATCTATGCTTTATCTATGGAGTATCTATGGCTTTGAGGTGATGGTGTGTCGTCCTAAAATAACTATACAGGTTATTTAATAAATCCTATTTTAGTTAT
>CAZHCK010000067.1:0-13759 GCA_964530915.1 uncultured Cloacibacterium sp.
GAAGAATTGCATGATGTAATTCTGAAATACCACCCAAGAAACAAATGAAACACTTAAAATACTGCCCAAAATGTGGCCAAGAAACGCTGATTTTTGATGGAGAAAAGAAATTTTCTTGTTCACAATGTGATTTTGTGATGTATCATAATTGCGCCGCCGCAGTTGCAGTATTAATAAGATGCGAAGATGAATTATTACTGACCAAGAGAAATCAAAATCCTAAAATCGGGAAATTAGATTTAGCTGGCGGTTTTACAGACCCAAAAGAAAGCGCCGAAGAAACTTGCGCCAGAGAATTAAAAGAGGAATTGGGAATAGAAATAGACCTCAAAAATTTAAAATTCGTGGGAAGTCTACCCAATGTTTATCATTACAAAGAAGTAGACTATAATACTTTAGATTTATTTTTTGAATATCGAGTGGAAGAAAAAATAGCAATCAAAAAACTAGAAACTCACGAAATTTCAGAAACCATTTGGGTAAAAATTTCAGAACTCAATCTTGAGGAAATCGCTTTCGATTCGCAGAGAAAATTTTTAGAAAATTATCAATAAAAAAAGCTCCATAAAAGGAGCTTTTTTAGTTTTTAGTATTGACCAGATTTTTGTAATTCTTTAAAATAATCAATCAATATTTTTCTTTGAGCATCAGTAAGATTAGCTTCTGGATGCATCGGAATATAACCTTTAAATGGCATTTCTTTACGCTCTATCGTTTCGATGACCTCATCTAAAATGTGATCTTTTTGGTCTTTGTTATACGTCATCCATTCAGAGAAATTCACATTTTCTTTGCCTTCATTTACGTGATGCTTAATCGACCAAGAAATAGGAGCTACATAAGCATAACTCGGATATTTCACCTCGTTGCTATGACAATCGTAACACGCATTTTTCAACATTTCGGTTACTTCCTTTGGAGTTTTGAGCACCTCTATAAAATTCTGTTTCGGATCTACGGGTTTATTGGTTCTGTCAATAGGAATAAACTGTATCAAAACCAAGAAAACAACAATCCCGATGAGTATTTTTTTCATTTGAATATATTTATGAGTTCAAAATATTCTAAAAATTCTACTTTTTAATGATTGGTAAGTTCCCAATCTTCTTTGATTTCCCAAAGTGGTCTTACATTAATTTCTTTTTCAAAAATGTAGACATCTTCGGCAGCGATATTTTGCGCAAAATCTGCTTCATCCCAAAATCCATTTCCATTGTTATCTACTCTAATTCTAGCAATATAAGTCGCTGGCTTTAGGTTTTTAAATGAAACTTCAGATGCATTGGTGAACTGAGAATATAAAATCTCGCCTTTTTCATTGGTCAATTCTACCCAAAATTTAGCCGTAGGTTTATTTTTAATCACAGCGGTGAAGGAACCATAGTTTTCTGGTTTATCTATCTCAAATTGAAATTGGAAAGATTTATCATTACTGCTGTAATAGGAAGAAACGGTTTCTTTTGGAATCGTTAAAACATATTTTTTCGTAGGTTTAAAACTAGAATTCACCAGAATTTTAAACGGATTTTTCTCTGAAATTTTCGCAGTGAAATCTTGTGCAATGCTATCGCTTTCAAGCTTCCAAGAAGAAGTGTTAAGATTTTCTATGGGCAACGATGTATTAATCACAAAGTTATTTTCTGGCGCGATTAAATTCCCTGCTTCATTAGAAAGTTTAAATTCATCTTTCACCGCTTTATAACTCACGGAAATGGTATCGCTAATTGTAGGCGTAAAATAACTTAATTTAACTTGCTTAGAAAGATTTCCACCCAAATTACTCTTTTCTGCATCAAACCAAATATTCACAGAGTCTGAACGTTTTGCATGCGTTACTTTGAAATCTTTCAGTTCTTCTGAAAGCGATTTTACATCTACCGTTTCCGGATTTCCTTCAAAAGTCATTAACAAACCGCCATTAATAGCTTTACTTTCTTTATATTTTACCACTTTTTTAGAAGGGTAAAGTTTCAATTTTAGACCTCTTACACTTGTGCTGTCTAAGGCAATTTTTTCTTTCAAAAAAGAAACTTTTTCTTTTCCTGCATCGTAAACAGAATTTTGATTTTCGTCATCAAAAGCTATAATTACAAATTCCCCTTTTGGTAAAAAATTGAGTTCAAAATAATTTTCTTCGTCTACTTTGGTAATATAATCGGGTTTCTGTTTGTAGTCTAGATTTTCGCCTGCTTTATAGAGTCCCACTACCATTTTATTGTCTTTTGCTGTTTGATTTTCTTTGATGAGCGTCATGGCATCTTTCACGGTTCCGCTCACGAAAAGGTCATCTATTTTATCTCCTGTAGAAAACGCAAAATTAAAGTAAGGCAACGGATTAGACTCATTATTGTCTACAATGGCATTTCCAAAATTAAAATTATAAGTAGTATTCGCTTGAAGCGTATCTTCCCACTGTATCAAAACGTATTTATTCGCCAGATTAGAAGGAATGACTTTCTTAATTTTTTTAATCGGTGGCGATACATTGAAATTTTTATTAAAATCTTTCAGCATCACATATTCATCAAAATCCAGTCTCAATTCCTTTACCGTTCTAGAAACATTTAATCGAGTGGTATCTATATTAGAGCCTAAAAATTTGGGTGCCAAAGAATCTCTAGTACCGCCATTTGGTGCGCCAACTCTAGCGCACGAAAAAAGCAATATATTGATTAAAAGGAGAAAAATTATTTTTTTCATTGATGAAATTTGAGCAAAATTAAGAAATATGCGTTAATTATTCAGTAGATTCTGACGCAGCATCGTGATTCTCTTTTGTAGTATCTATTTCCTTGTTCATCAGTTTATTGAATTTTTCTCTTTCTAAAGGAAAATCTTCAAACAATGAAGAAAGCGTGAGCGCAGAATACACTCTTCTAGAAAATTTGTTTCCAAGAGCAATAATCGTGACTTTAGATTTTTGTAAATGAACAAAAGCGGTATTGCTTCCATGCCACCAACCATTATGAAACGTAAGTTTTTCTCCGCTGTCAAAAACTTTCATTCTAAAACCAATTCCATAATTGTTTACGCCTCTTCTTTCATTGCTGTAAGGTGTAAAAATAGAATCTTTAAGGCTTTTTCTCAAGAAATTTTCGGCGTACATCGCTTTTGAAAACTTAAATAAATCTCTTGGAGTGGTGTAGCAGTTTTTGTCACCATAAATCCCATCTAATTTATCTGTAGGATACAATCTGTTTCCTTGATAATAAAAAGATTGAGCAGCACGCAGAGAATCTTTTTGCTGAAAAATATACGTATGCTCCATTCCTAATGGTTTGAAAACGATTTTCTGCATCGCCAAAGGAAAAGGATGTGCAGTAACTTTTTCTACAATCAGTGCAAGAAGCGCATAATTGGTATTACAATACATAAAGCCAGTGTTGGTATTTCTTGCCAAATCTGGTTTGTGCTGAATAAGCAAATCGAGAACTTCTTGGTTGGTGAAATATTTATTTTTAGGTTTAAGCCCTAGTTTTTCGATGAAATATTCGTATTTCGGTAATCCACTTCTATGATTGAGCAAGTGAATCACTTCTACTTCTTTGTAAGGAAATTTCGGAAAATAATGGGTGACTTTATCGTGAAGATTTATTTTTCTGGCTTCTACCAATTTAAGAACAGCCATCGCAGTAAGCGATTTAGAAATAGAAGCGATATGAAGCGGAACATCTTTATTGATGGGAACTTGATTGTTTTCTTTGGCAAAACCTCTATAGCTTTCAAAGAGAATTTTATCACCTTTTGCTACGAGAAAACCACCGCTTAAATCCCCTTTTTCCCAAACTTTATCATAGTATTGCTGAATGGTATTAACCACATTTTGTTTATTCTGAAGTCTAGAATCTTCTGCAGTAAAGACATTTTCTACATCTACGTTTCCGTAATTAGGCAAACCATTTTCATTCTCTTGTTGAAAAAAATTAAATTCTTTTTTACAAGAAATCAAGGTCAATAAAAGGATAAGAATTACTACAATTTTCTGCTTCATCTTCTGATTAATTATTTAGGCGGGGCAATTTAGCATTTTTTTGAAGCAGTGTTTTATGATTGCGGTAATATTAAGATTTTTTTAACAGAATTGTTGCACGATTTTATCTACGATAAATTGCGCTAGTTTTTCTTTGCTTTGATGCGTCCAACCTGCAATGTGCGGTGTAACGATTACTTTGTCTGACTCTAAAAGAAATTGCAAATCTTCATTATTTGTTTCTAGGTTTTCGAAGGAAGATTTTTCGTATTCTAAAACGTCTAATGCTGCAGATTTTACCTTACCAGATTTTAGAGCTTCTACTAATGCAGAAGTTTTCACGTTTTTCCCTCTTGCCGTATTAACCAAATAGAAATTTTTCTTCATTTTCGAGATAAAATTCTCATCAACTAAATATTGCGTTGAAGCATCTAGAGGAATATGCAAACTAAGAATATCTGCGCGTTCCTGTAATTCTTCTAATGAAACTTGCTTCGCAAATTCATCTTCTAAATCTGGCAAAATATCATGGAAAATGACTTCCACACCAAAACCAGAAAGTCTTTTGGCAGTAGCTTTTCCCATGTTTCCATAGCCAATAATCCCAAAGGTTTTTCCTAATAATTCATCACCTCTATTTTCCTCTCGTTTCCAGATTCCGTTTTTCACCTCTTCTGAAGCAATGAACAGACGATTCATAAGAATCAATAACATCGCTACTACATGTTCTGCTACTGCATCACGATTTCCTTCTGGAGAATTAATCAAAAAAATTCCTAGATTTTTGGCGGTTTCTAAGTCTATGTTTTCCATTCCCGCACCTACTCTCGCAATGAATTTGAGATTTTGAGCATTTTCTAGAAAATTTTTGTCGAGAGGAATTCTGCTTCTGATGATAATTCCATCATATTGATTGATTTTCTGCAAAACCTCATCATAAGACGAAGTAAAATCTTCTTCCAAAACAAAACCTTTTGCTAGAAGTTGCTCGGTTATTAATGGATGATTGCTATCGAGAAGGAGAATTTTCATTTTTTGAAATGGTAAAATTGTTGATTTGCAAAACGTAAAATCGCTTATTGATAAATTCTTAAAAACTTTAAAACTGAAATTTCACAGTTTTACAACTTAACGAATCAACGACTTTACAATAAATATTCTAACCAAATAACTTTTTAAGTTCTATAGAATCTTGAGCTTTCATTTTCCCTGAAAGAATCAAAGAAAGTTCTTTTCTACGAAGCGCTGCATCAAATCTTGCTTTTTCTATATCTGACTGCGGAATAAGCTCAGGAATAGGAACCGGATGATTATTTTTATCTACCGCTACGAAAGTATAAATTCCTTCGTTGGTATGAATTTTTTCTTTAGTGATTGGGTTATCTAACCACACATCGCAATAAATTTCCATAGACGTAGAAAACGCTCTAGAAACTTTAGCTTCTACCACTACCACACCACCTTCTGGAATAGGATATTTAAAAGAAACATGGTTTACAGAAGCAGTAACAACGGTAGATTCACTATGTCTTTGCGCAGCAATTGCAGCTGCTCTGTCCATTCTAGAAAGAAGCTCACCACCAAACATATTTCCTAATGCATTGGTTTCATTGGGAAGCACAATATTGGTCATAATAGTCCTGGTTTCTGCAGGAGTTTTCGCATTTTTTTCCATAGAAATTATTTAGAAATTCTTAATGAATCTGTTTTTGAAGTTTGTAATGAATCTTTTTGTAAAGTAGGATTTACCTTTGGCTTTTCAGGAATTCTATGTGTAGAAGTTTTCACAGTAACTTCATCAAAAGATTTTTTTCCAAAAATTTGGTCTTGATAATTAATCGCCAAATAAATGATGGCTCCTACTGGTAAAATGAATAGGAAAATCCAAAGAATAGAATAATTAAAAACGTATTGATTATCTGATTCCTCAACCTTTTCTGGTTGTTCAACGTTTTGAATTTGTTCTAAACTGATTTCTTCTAGGCCAAAAAACTTTGGCGTATTGGTATAATCTTTTTTGTCTAAAAGTTTTATAACATTTTCCTCTAGTGAAAATTCACCTATTTCGTCTATCGTAATTTTTTGTTCGGCTTGTAATGCTTCTACCCAAGAAGTTACTTCTTCTTTGATTAGAGACTGCACTACAAATAAATTCTTGCCCGTTTTCTCAACGATATATTTAGAAAAATCTGCATTGAAAACATTTTTATTTTCTACGAAAGAAATTTCATAAGTCGGTGGCAAGATTTTAGAGGATTGCTCATCTAAAGTAGCCGATTTTTTCTTGAGTGTAAAAACGCCAAAACCAGGAAGTTCTGCACTCCCTTTTTCTTGCAAATAATTGTATAGATGTAATCCTAAATTCATTTGGCACAAATTTAATATTTTTTGTTGAGTTGAGTTACAAAAAAAGGTTGCTAAAAAGCAACCTTATATAAAAACATTTTTTCTTTTGATTAATAGGCGAACTTAATGACCTCATCATTAAGTTTAAGAATATAATTACCTTTTTTGGGAAGATTAAGTTCTATACCATTGCTAGAAGCTTTCGCCGAAATAGTTTTAATCACTCTTCCAGAGTAATCTACTACTTGTACGCTTAGATTCCCTTGTTTATTGGTATACAATTTACCTTCAGATACAAATGATTGTGATTTCTTAGCGGTTTCGCCAGTTGCTAAAGTATTGCTCACTGTGAAAGTTGCTTTGTAGTTTGCTCCACCGTTATTAGAATACTTAGTCCCTACATTGGTGTATGCCTCAGTATATACTTCTAAAGTGTAAACACCGTTTGGCAAACCTGCTAAAACATCAGTAGTTCCGCTGGTTGAACCCCACTTTTGGTCACCATTTCCTCCTAAATTTTCTAAAAATCCAAAATTTACATCTGAAAAAGCTCCTGAAGGTGTTCCTGTGTATACTCTGTAGGAAATTTTACCACCTGTTACATCTCCACCTCCGTTTTTCCAAGTTTTGTTTTCTCCTCCTACAAAAACTAAAGTTTGTCCAGTAGTGAAAGTGCCTAAGTTAGCTCCATTTAAATCTGTATTACCCGTAACTGCTTGCAAATCATAATAAGCATTACTGCCATTGTTAATTTTTAAAATGGCATAGGATTCAAAAATTCCAGCATCTTGTGCATTAAAGCCTATAAAAGCAAATAAAAGTAAAAATAAAGAATAGATTTTTCTCATAGTGTGTAATTTTATGTATTTATTACAAATTTATAAATTAATTTTATTAATTCACAAAAAAAGACTGCCATTAAACAGCAGTCTTTTAATTATTTATGAAGATATTTTTAATATTTAAACTTTACAATTTCATTATCTAGTTTCAATATATAATTTCCTTTTTTCGGAAGATTAAGCTCTATCCCATTAACTGTAGAATTAGCTGTAAAAGTTTTAATCACTCTTCCAGAGAAATCCATCACTTGTATGTTTACATTTCCTTTTTTAGGAGTGTACAATCTGCCCTCTGAAACAAAAGATTTAAACTTTGAACTATTAATATCTATAGTTCCTAGTGAACTTGTAACCGTAGTTGTAAACCCATAAGTTGAAGCGAGTTTATCAGTAGTTTGGTGTGTGTTTTTCCCCACTGGAAACTCAGTAAACAAGAAATGTAATTCATTTACAGTAGTTCCTGGAGGTAATACTCCACCCATATTGTTAAAGTTATGGGTATTGAGATTTACAGTTCCGCTATAATTAGTGCCATCCCATGTTAATTGAGTTGTAATATTACTGAAATTGTCATTAAATGAACTTCCTGTAGAATTATCTGCACCATTTAACCACAAATAAACTCCAATAGGATTCCCCACTCCTGGATTATAAAAAGCCCATCCATTTGCTGAATCATTATAGGTAATGGTATAAATTCCAGAATTGGCTGGAGTTTGCTCAATTGTCAATAATGCCTGACTGTAGAAAGCAACCACTGCAAAAATGGTTGCCAAAAAAGAATAAAGTTTTTTCATTTTTACTTAATTTGGTTATTATAACAAATATAAACAATTATTCTTTTCAAAAATTATTCTTTGAATGATTTTTTTACAGCTTAACATTTAGTCCTAACATAAAATTTCTGCCAACTTGTGCATAATAGTAAGGTCCATCATACACAAAACCATTATTTACATACTTTTTGTCAAAAATATTATTCAGTAAAAATTGTAAACTCACGTCTTGTTTTGCAATTTTAAAATCATATTGTGCATTAAAATCAGTCAAGAAATAATCATTCAGTTGTAGTGATTGGGTTTCTGTGTTGTCCAAATATTGCTTTCCAATATATTGATTATTAAGATTTAACTGTAAATTTTTAATAGGCTTATACTGAATTACTGCATTGGCAATAATATTAGGAGAGAAAGAAATGTCGGTATTCCCCAGATTGGTCACAGTAGAATTTTCTTCAATTTTGAAATCTACATTTTTATTTTGGCTCAAAGTAATATTTCCTAATAGGTTCAGTTTTTCTGAAACTTTAGCCAAAGTTCCCAATTCTAAACCTAATCTATAAGATTTTCCAGAATTAATTTTAATGAATTCTCCCACCATATTGATTTCTCCACTCAGAACCAATTGATTCACATAATTCATGTAATAAGCGTTTGCAGTAAAAGAAACATTACCAAAAGTTTTTTCTAAACCGAGCTCAAAATCATGCAATTTTTCTGGCTTCGTATTAGGATTGGCAAATAAATCATCACGGTTGGGTTCTCTGTGAGCATGAGCATACGAGAAAAACAATTTCCCATTTTCTATCTGATAATTCACCCCGAATTTTGGATTAAAAAACGTCCATTTCTGACTTAAATCTGCTCCTTCTTCTGCATTTTCATCTAAAACATAAGTTTTATAGTCAATATTTCTGAGCTGTAAGTCTCCAAAAAATTCAAGTTTTTCAATTTTATAAATAGCTTTCGCAAAACCTGAAACTTCATTTTTCAGAGCATTATTTCTGTAGTATTCATGCTCGAAAATATCAGTATATTTCACTCCCGACACATTCCCAAAATGCCTCCCAAAGTATTGATTTGCAGCCACCCCTAAATTCAAATTCACATTTTCAAAATTCCCATAAAGACTAGAAACTACACCATAAAAATCATTATCTAACCATTTTTTTCTAATAAAATCTGTTCTGGTAATGGTATTTCCGTTTTCTACGATATTGGGCAAATCATATTTTGAAAATTTAGCATCTTGCTTATAATTTTCGTAATAACCTTCTCCATGAGTAAGGTGAAAAGTAGTTTCTAGATTCCAAATTTTACCCAGTTTTTGTTCCCAAAGTAAATGATAATGGTTTTGTCGGTAATTATCGGTTTCATTATCGTAAAACCCAATAATATTCTCCCAATTCGCATCATAAATCGCTCCAGAATAATTGAATTTTGGGTTAGATTCATAGGTAGACTTATCAATTCCATTCCACGCTTGATACGTTTTTTCTTTTCCACCGAAAGTTAAAAATCTCAGTTTCGTATTGCCTTTTTCAAAGAGTGCATTGATATTGTAAGAATTTAATTTTGAAAAAGCTCTATCAATATAACCATCTGAATTAATGATAGAATACCTTGCCGAAACCGAAAGTAAATTGTTCAAAAACTTTCCTGTTCCTGCTTCAAAGGAATGTTTAAAGGTGTTAAAACTTCCTGCGCTTTGATTGGTCAAAAAATAAGGTTTCTCCTCTGGATTTTTGGTCAAAATATTCACACTTGCCCCAAAACTTGCTACACCATTGCTAGAAGTCCCTACTCCACGCTGAATAACAATCTGCGATGCAGAACTTGCCATGTCTGGAATATTCACAAAAAAAGTTCCTTGACTTTCTGAATCATTGTACGGAACACCATTCAGCATTACATTAATGCTTGTTCCAGCACTTCCTCTAATTCTGAAACCAGTGTAACCCACTCCGTTTCCAGCATCCGAAGTTGCAACTACAGACATTTGATTTTTGAGCAAAATAGGCAAGTCTTGACCTAGATTTTTAGCTCCTAAATCTTTTTGTACGTTAATAATTTCTTTGGAAACTGGCAGCCTTTTCGTAAAGCTAACCTCTTGAATTTCTTTTACTTGCACAGTATCTATTTGCGCAGAGAGAACAGAGCTCATTCCTAGCCCTAAAATAATAAATCCTTTCATTCTGATGTTGTAAAAAATTAAACAAATCGAATAAAAGGATGCCACGTGTGAAAAATACATCAAAGACGTTTCCATAAACAGCATTACCTGTTCTATGTTCTTTGGGTATAATCTCAGCTTTTTACAGCACCCCTTTTTCTTGAGTGCAAATGTATAAAATTTTTATAAATTTCTGAAAACTCCGAAAAGAATTACGATGATGAACAAAATGATTATTGTTTTCTTACCGATGAGAAGCTGTCTCAACTTAGCATATTTCTCTTGATGAAAACTGGTAAAGAAAATCAATGAAAAATAGGGAATCCCAAATAGTACGAGTGCATTTTGGTGAAACGCTTCTTCGAAATTCAGATGTAAAATTTCATGAAATGCTCTTTGAGAACCACAACCTGAACACTGGTAACCCGTAATCTTATAAAAAGGACAAGAAATAAAAAAATACTCTTGTTCATAAGGATTTAGAAAAAAATAATAACCCATTATAACTATTATTATAACTACAAAAATCCATTTTTTTTCACCCTTGTACATAAAACAAATGTAATTCTAAACTTTATATTTTACAAGATTGATTTAAATAATATGCTTCATGTATAAAATTTTAAAAAAAGATATCCTCTACAAGTTAAATTTTCTTACTTTTGAACGTCATTATAAAAAGATTGATGATTATAAAAATTTTAACTACTAAAGAACAGTAAATCATCTAATTATTAAGTTTAAAAAGACTTCAAAAATTATGAATATTTATCAGGATTACATCCAGGAAATCGAAGAAAGAAAAGCACAGGGCCTTCACCCAAAACCTATTGACAGTGCAGAATTACTAAGCGCAATTATTGAGCAAATTAAAGATTCAGCGAATGAGTACAGAACTGATTCTCTTAACTTTTTCATCTATAATACTTTACCTGGCACAACTAGTGCAGCTGGTGTAAAAGCTAAGTTTTTAAAGGAAATAATTCTAGGCGAATCTGTGGTTGAAGAAATCACTCCTACATACGCTTTCGAATTGTTATCTCATATGAAAGGAGGTCCTTCTATCGAAGTTCTTCTTGACTTGGCTTTAGGAAATGATGAAGCTATTGCAAAACAAGCAGCTGAAGTTCTTAAAACTCAGGTTTTCTTATATGATGCTGATACAGCGCGTTTGAAAGAAGCTTATGAAGCTGGTAATGTAATTGCTAAAGACATTTTGGAAAGCTATGCAAAAGCAGAGTTTTTCACTAAACTTCCAGAAGTTCCAGAAGAAATTAAAGTTGTGACTTATATCGCTGCAGAAGGTGATATTTCAACCGATTTATTATCTCCTGGTAACCAAGCACACTCACGTTCTGACCGTGAGTTGCACGGAAAATGTATGATGTCTCCTGCTCAACAAGAAGAAATAAAAGCTTTACAAGCTCAACATCCTGATGCAAGTGTAATGCTAATTGCAGAAAAAGGAACAATGGGAGTAGGTTCTTCTCGTATGTCTGGTGTGAACAACGTTGCACTTTGGACAGGTAAACAAGCAAGTCCTTACGTACCATTCGTAAACATCGCTCCAATTGTAGCGGGAACAAACGGTATTTCTCCAATTTTCTTAACTACAGTTGATGTAACTGGAGGTATCGGAATCGACCTTCAAAACTGGGTGAAAAAAGTGGACGAAAACGGAAACCCTGTGAGAAACGAAAACGGTGATATCATTTTAGAAGAAAAATATTCCGTTGCTACAGGAACTGTTTTAACCATCAATACCAAAGAAAAGAAATTATATAACGGAGAAACTGAATTGAAAGATATTTCAAAATCATTTACTCCTCAAAAATTAGAATTTATTAGAGCGGGTGGTTCTTACGCCATCGTTTTTGGTAAAAAAATCCAGACTTTTGCTGCAAAAACTTTAGGAATTACAGCTCCTACAGTTTTCGCTCCATCAAAAGAAATTTCTATCGAAGGACAAGGACTTACCGCTGTTGAAAAAATCTTCAACAGAAACGCAGTGGGTGTTACTGAAGGTAAATTATTACACGCGGGTTCTGATGTAAGAGTTGAAGTAAACATTGTTGGCTCTCAAGACACTACAGGTTTAATGACCGCTCAGGAACTAGAATCTATGGCTGCAACCGTGATTTCTCCAATCGTAGACGGAGCATATCAGTCTGGCTGTCACACCGCTTCAGTATGGGATAAAAAAGCGCAGGCTAATATTCCTAAATTAATGAAATTTATGAACGATTTCGGTGTAATCACAGCTCGTGACCCGAAAGGTGAATACCATGCCATGACAGACGTTATTCACAAAGTTCTTAACGATATTACGGTTGACGAATGGGCAATCATTATCGGAGGTGATTCTCACACAAGAATGTCTAAAGGTGTTGCTTTCGGAGCTGACTCTGGAACAGTAGCTTTGGCTTTGGCAACAGGTGAGGCTTCAATGCCGATTCCTGAATCTGTAAAAGTTACTTTCAAAGGAGAGATGAAAGAGCACATGGATTTCCGTGACGTTGTTCATGCCACTCAAGCTCAGATGTTGAAGCAATTTGATGGAGAAAATGTTTTCCAAGGTAGAATTATTGAAGTTCACATTGGAACGCTTCCTGCCGACCAAGCATTTACCTTCACAGACTGGACTGCAGAAATGAAAGCGAAAGCTTCAATTTGTATTTCAGAAGACGATACTTTGATCGAATCATTGGAAATTGCAAAAAGCAGAATCCAGATTATGATTGATAAAGGAATGGACAATAAAAATCACGTTCTACAAGGATTAATCAACAAAGCAAATAAGAGAATTGAGGAAATTAAAAGTGGAGACAAACCTGCTCTAACTCCAGATGCTAATGCTAAATATTACGCTGAAGTTGTGGTAGATTTAGATCAAATCGTTGAACCAATGATTGCTGACCCAGATGTAAACAACGAAGACGTTTCCAAAAGATATACTCACGACACCATTAGAGACCTTAGCTATTACGGAGGTGAGAAAAAAGTGGACCTTGGCTTCGTAGGTTCTTGTATGGTTCACAAAGGAGATTTGAAAATCGTTTCTCAAATGCTAAGAAATCTTGAAAAACAAAATGGTAAAGTAGAATTCAAAGCACCACTTGTTGTTGCCGCTCCTACTTATAACATCATTGATGAATTAAAAGCTGAAGGCGATTGGGAATTATTAGAAAAATATTCCGGTTTTGAATTTAACGATGCAGCTCCAAAAGGCGAAGCTCGTACACAATATGAAAATATGATGTATCTTGAGCGTCCAGGTTGTAATCTTTGTATGGGTAACCAAGAAAAAGCTGAAAAAGGAGACACTGTTTTGGCAACTTCTACCCGTCTTTTCCAAGGAAGAGTTGTAGAAGATTCTGATCGTAAAAAAGGAGAATCTCTATTGGCTTCTACTCCAGTTGTAGTATTGTCTGCAATCTTAGGTCGTATTCCAAGTATTGAAGAGTACAAAACAGCTGTTGAAGGAATCAACTTAACTACTTTCGTTCCATCTATTAAAGAATTGGTAACTGTTGGCCATTTTTAATACATTTTAAACTAAAGTCGAAAGGCTTTTTAAATACAAATTGGAAGATTTCTTGAGAAGTCTTCCAATTTTTTTTATCATAAAATATTACATTTCATAAAATAA
>CAZHCK010000068.1:0-13114 GCA_964530915.1 uncultured Cloacibacterium sp.
GCTTTATATATTGAATATCTGAAATTTAATTTTTAAAATAATTTCATTTTAAGTTTAAAATAAACTTTCATCCACAAAATTCGGCAAAGTCACCTTCAAATTCGGTTCTGCTTCCATTGCACGTTTTATGGCAAAAATTGCGCCTTCGTTTCTTGCCCAACTTCTTCGGGAAATTCCGTTATTTACATCCCAAAAAAGCATTGATTTTAATCGTCGGTCTGCATCTTCGGTTCCATCTAATAGCATTCCGAAACCGCCATTAATTACTTCTCCCCAACCAACTCCACCTCCATTGTGAATAGAGACCCAAGTTGCTCCTCGGAAACTATCACCAATAACATTATGAATCGCCATATCTGCCGTAAAACGGCTTCCATCATATATATTAGAAGTTTCTCTATAAGGCGAATCTGTTCCCGAAACATCGTGATGATCTCTCCCCAAAACTACAGGTCCGATTTCTCCATTTTTGATGGCTTTGTTAAAGGCTTCTGCAATTTTCATCCTTCCTTCTGCATCGGCATAGAGAATTCTGGCTTGGCTTCCAACTACCAATTTATTTTCTTGAGCTCCACGAATCCAAGTAATATTGTCCTGCATTTGTTGTTGAATTTCTTCTGGAGAATTTTTCATCAATTCTTCTAAAACTTCACAGGCGATTTCATCGGTTTTTTGCAAATCTTCAGGTTTTCCTGAAGCACAAACCCAACGGAACGGTCCAAATCCATAATCAAAACACATCGGTCCCATAATATCTTGAACATAACTCGGGAACTTGAACTCTCTTCCTAAAGTTGGATTTTTCGACAAAACATCAGCTCCAGCTCTGGAACATTCAAGCAGAAAAGCATTTCCATAATCAAAGAAATACGTTCCTTTTGCGGTGTGTTTATTAATAGCAGCAGCGTGTCTTCTTAAACTTTCTTGTACTTTTTCTTTAAATAATTCTGGTTGCTCTGCCATCATATTATTAGAATCTTCAAACGAAATTCCGACAGGATAATAACCTCCAGCCCAAGGATTGTGTAGCGATGTTTGGTCGCTTCCGATATCAATTTTTAGATTTTCTTGATCAAATTTCTCCCAAACTTCTACCACATTTCCAAGATAAGCCAAAGAAACAGTTTCTTCATTTTCTTGTGCTTTTCTCACTCTATCAACCAATTCGTCTAAATTTTCGTGAATTTCATCAACCCATTTTTGTTCGTGACGAATTTTGGTAATTTTAGGATTCACTTCTGCGCAAACCGTGATACAACCTGCAATATTTCCTGCTTTTGGTTGAGCTCCGGACATTCCACCTAAACCAGAAGTCACAAAAAGTCCACTTTTTGGCGATTTTTTAATTTTTCTAAAAGCATTCAGAACCGTAATCGTAGTTCCGTGCACAATTCCTTGTGGACCGATGTACATATAACTTCCCGCCGTCATTTGTCCGTACTGAGAAACTCCCAAAGCATTAAATTTCTCCCAATCATCAGGTTTAGAATAATTAGGAATCACCATTCCGTTGGTTACCACAACTCTTGGAGCATCTTTGTGCGAAGGAAATAATCCCATTGGATGACCAGAATACATCACCAAAGTCTGTTCATCTGTCATTTCCGACAAATATTTCATCGTCAAAAGATATTGCGCCCAATTCTGGAAAACCGCGCCATTTCCACCGTAAATAATCAGTTCATGAGGATGTTGCGCAACTGCATAACTCAAATTATTTTGAATCATGAGCATGATAGATTTCGCCTGTAAAGAATTCCCCGGATATTCTGAAATCGGCCTTGCATACATTTCGTAATCTGGGCGAAAACGATACATGTAAATTCTGCCATATTTTTCTAATTCTTCACGAAATTCTTGCAACAATTCTGCATGAAATTTCGGCTCAAAATAACGCAAAGCATTCTTTAATGCTAATTTTTTCTCTTCTTCGTTGAGGATTTCTTTACGTTTCGGAGCGTGGTTAATTTGTGGTTCGTATGGTTTTGGTTGAGGCAATTCTGTTGGAATTCCTTGTTGTATCTGTTGTTGGAAAGTCATTTTTAATTCAATATTTTAGATTTTAAATTATGAATTTTAGATGTAATTATTCTAAAAATATAAGTTCTTAAAGATATTGAAATTGAAAAATACAAACCAAATTTCTATAAAAAAAGATAGCGTTCCTACGGAACGCCACTTAAATACAATATTATTTTCTACACAGATATTGTTCCTACGGAACAAAACTTTAAAAATATTCAACGATAAAAATTCAATTTAAAATCAAAATTTATAATCTTTTATAAACTTCTTCAAAAGGAACTCTCATTCTATCGCCCCAAACTCCTTTTGCATCTCTTATTCCGCAAGAAACAATCATGTTCACTTCTGCATCAAAAGGTAAATTCAGAATCTTTTTCACTCTTCTGCTGTCAAAACCTTCCATCGGACAAGTATCATAACCTTCATTACTCATCGCCAACATGAAAGTTTGCGCCGCCAAAGCACACGTTTTATGCACTACCACTCTTGCATCATTTTCTGAAACCTGATACGTTATTGGTCTAAAAATCCCAATCACATTAACTAAAATTTTTCTAAAAATCCCCAAAATTCCTAAAAATTTAGAATACAAAAACGGCATTACTTTTCCGTAATACATTTGCCAACGCTTAATTCGTTTTTCTTGTTTTTCGGGAGGCGTATTTTTCAAGACGTTTTGTGTTTCTAAGTCTGCCATTTTTTTGGCTCTTTTTCTGTGCAAATCTTGCCTCGTCACAAAAACTACCATTTGTTTTGCTGTAGTTGCTGCTTCTTGACTTAAACAAGCAACAGCCAATTTTTTCAAAATTTCTGGCTCTGTAATATGGTAAAATTCCCACAATTGCATATTAGAAGAATTGGGCGATAAAGTAGCCAATTCTATACAAAGTTTTACCTTTTCTGCATCTATTTCTACATTTTGATAATGCCTTACAGAGCGGCGATAATGAACTATTTCTTCAAAAGTTTTCATAATTTTTATTTATTTCTATCCTGCAACATCGGCACGAATTTATACGCTCCGAATTCTTCTTTTTCAAATTCTTTTTCAGAAATTTTGGTAAATCTATAGAGAATTTGTTCGTCTGTTTTCCCCATAGGAATCACCATTTTCCCACCTATTTTGAGCTGTTTCAACAGTTCTACAGGAAGAATTTCCGCTCCACAAGTCACCAAAATTTTATCAAAAGGCGCAAAAGTAGGCAAACCCAAAAATCCATCTCCAAAACTTTGAAATTTGGGACGAAGATGCATTTCACGTAGTTTTTTCTGTGCAAAATCGTGCAAATCTTTTTGTCTTTCTATAGTGTAAACAAAAGCATTCATGGTGACCAAAACCGCAGTTTGATAACCACAACCTGTCCCAATTTCCAGAATTTTTTCCTTTTCCTGAACTTCTAACAATTCGGTTTGTTCGGCAACAGTAGAAGGATGAGAAATGGTTTGATTCGCCGCAATAGGAAATGCCCTGTCTTCATAAGCAAAATCCTCAAAAACACTTTCTAAAAAAAGATGACGTGGAACTTCATTCATGGCTTTTAACACATTTTCATCTGAAATTCCAATTTTTTCGCGTAGATATTCTACTAAAATTTTACGTTTTCCTTTATGTACAAATGAGTCCTGCATAAGAGTTGCGAGTTTCGGGATGCGAGTTTTGAGATAAGATTTTGATTAAAACAAAACTACTACAAAATGTTGGAGTTTACAAAAACTCGTAACTCGAATCTGGTAACTCGAACCAAATTTCTTATCTTTACAAAAACAAAATTTCTATGTTAAAGGCAGGTTTAGTAGGTGCTGGTCACCTTGGAAAAATTCACTTAAGACTTCTTAATCAATCAGATAAATATGAACTCGTAGGTTTTCACGACAAAGATGTAGAAAACGGAAAAAAACTAGAAGCAGAGTTCGGATACAAATATTTTGAAAATTTTGATGATTTATTGGCGGAAATAGATATGTTAGATATCGTTACGCCTACAGTTTATCATTATGATTACGCCATGAAAGCCATAGAAAAAGGGCTTCATTTTTTTATAGAAAAACCAGTAACCCAAACGCTGAAACAAGCGGAAGAAATTCTCTATAAATGCAGAGAAAATGGTATAAAAGCACAAGTAGGTCACGTAGAAAGATACAATCCAGCGTTTATCGCTACTAAAGATTTCATCCAAAATCCTATGTTTATTGAAATTCACCGATTGGCAGAATTTAATCCGAGAGGAACTGATGTTTCGGTGGTTCTGGATTTGATGATTCACGATTTAGACATATTACTTTCTATTGTAAAATCTAAGGTAAAAAACATTCATGCAAGTGGAGTTTGTGTGGTTTCTAAAACACCAGATATTTGCAACGCAAGAATTGAATTTGAAAATGGTTGTGTAGCGAATCTTACCACTTCTAGAATTTCGATGAAAGCGATGAGAAAGTCTAGATTTTTCCAGCAAGATGCTTATATTTCAGTAGATTTCTTGGAGAAAAAAGCGGAAGTTATCAGAATGAAAGAAGCGCCAGAAAACCCTACAGATTTTGACATGATTATCGAAAATGCAGATGGAGA
Organism: uncultured Cloacibacterium sp.; assembly: GCA_964530915.1. Lineage (GTDB taxonomy): Bacteria > Bacteroidota > Bacteroidia > Flavobacteriales > Weeksellaceae > Cloacibacterium. Next base: position 4,592 of record CAZHCK010000068.1, read on the forward strand.
AAAATCTCAAATTTTATTTGAATACCCTAACATTCAACCGAATAATGCTATTTTAGACGAACTGAATTCTTTTGCTGATGCGATTAATGAAAACCGTGAAGTAGAAGTTTCATTAGAAGACGGAACAGAAGCGCTGAAAGTAGCTTTGGAGATTATGAAATTGATTTCTTGAAAGTCCGAAGTCAGAGGTCAGAAGTCCGAAGATTTTGAAACCTTCATCGCAAGGAATGAAGGATAACGAAATGACGATTCTAACACACTTACTATTAAAATGAAAAAACTCACCTTATTATTTTTCCTAATTTCATTTTTCAGTTTTGCACAAAAAGCAGAACTCAAAAAAGAAATTTCTAAAATTACCGAAGGAAAAAAAGCAACGGTTGCGGTTTCTGTTTTGGGAATAGATTTTCCATTTCAATACAACAACGAAAACGCGGAGAAAAGACTTCCGATGCAAAGTGTTTTTAAATATCATATTGCTTTGGCGGTTTTGGACTTGGTAGACAAAGGAAAATTAAGTCTAGACCAAAAAGTCTTCATAAAAAAGTCTGAACTTTTACCGAATACTTGGAGCCCAATTCGTGAGAAAAATCCGGAAGGAAATTTTGAAATGCCTATTTCTGAATTGATAGAATATACTGTTGCAATGAGCGATAATGTAGGTTGCGATGTACTTTTAAGATTAATCAGCGGACCAAAAATAGTTAACGATTACCTTGTTTCTAAAGGCGTAAAAAACACACAAATTGTCTATAACGAAGAAATAATGCAAAGTGCGTGGAAAAACCAATACGAAAATTACACCACGATGAAATCTGCCACGAAATTGTTGAAGGATTTCTACCAAGGAAAAATTTTGTCTGAAAAATCTACAGAATTTTTGTTGGGTGTGATGTACAGAACTTCTACAGGTTTAAATAAAATAGTAAAACAATTGCCAAAATCTGCAAAAGTAGCTCACAAAACAGGTTCTTCTGGACACAATGATGAAGGTTTAATTGGCGCAGAAAACGACATTGCCATCATTACTTTACCCAACGGAAAAACCTTTGCAATTGCTATTTTTGTAAGTGATTCTACCGAAAATTATGATGATACTTGTAAATTGATTTCGGATATTTCTAAAGTGGTTTTTGAGATTTTAGAAAAGTAGTATTTTAGAAAACAATTTTAACCGCAATTTTGTCATTCCGAAGGAATCTAAATTAATTTAAAAATTTATGTATTTTATAATAGTAATAATTCTTCTGATTTTTATTTTTCAGATTATTGAAAAAAGTAGATTTTTAAGAAAAAGAAATTCTTCAACGAAAACAAGCGCTAAAATTATTGAATTTAGAAAAGAAAAAATTCAAAGTTTGAGAAACGATTACACAAAAATTTATTATCCTTACATTTCAATAAATAACGAAACTGAATTACATAGACTGTCAAATGCAAATAGTTGGGGGAAGAAATATAAAATCAATGAAACAATTGAAGTTTTTAATTATGACGACAAATGGATTGATTGGAACACCTATAACAAAGGATTTTATAAATTAATTCCTCATTTTTAATTTAGATTCCTACGGAATAACAAACTAAACGCATAAAAATAAATCTTGAATTTTAAATATTGAATAAACATATGAAGAACATCGTTGTAATAGGAGCTGGAACTATGGGAAACGGAATTGCCCATACTTTTGCTCAAACTGGTTTTAAAGTAAATTTGGTAGATGTAAAACAAGAGAATTTAGATAGAGCACTTTCTATTATTTCAAAAAATCTTGACAGAATAGTTGCAAAAGGTAACCTTACTGAAGAACAAAAAACTGAAACTCTTGTGAACATTACTACATTCACAGCGCTTTCTGACGCTTGTGGAAACGCAGATTTAATCGTAGAAGCGGCAACAGAAAACCAAGAATTAAAGCTGAAAATCTTCCAACAAATGGATGAACTGGCGCCAGAAAATTGTATTCTCGCTACCAATACTTCATCTATTTCTATCACTAAAATTGCTTCGGCTACAAAGCGTCCAGAAAAAGTAATCGGAATGCACTTTATGAATCCTGTTCCGATTATGAAATTGGTAGAAATCATCAAGGGCTACTCTACTTCTAAAGAAACTTTTGATGCGATTTTTGAAATGTCTAAAACACTAGGGAAAGTTCCTGTAGAAGTGAATGATTATCCTGGTTTTGTGGCCAACAGAATTCTAATGCCAATGATTAACGAGGCGATTGAAACACTTTACAACGGAGTTGCTGGTGTAGAAGAAATTGACACGGTAATGAAATTAGGAATGGCTCATCCGATGGGGCCACTTCAGTTGGCAGATTTCATAGGATTAGACGTTTGTTTAGCGATTCTAAACGTAATGTATGACGGATTCAAAAACCCTAAATACGCTCCAAATCCGCTTCTTGTAAATATGGTAACTGCTGGAAAATTAGGTGTAAAATCTGGTGAAGGTTTCTATGACTATTCAGAATCTAAAAAAGCAGAAAAAGTAGCGAAAATGTTTGTGAAAAATTAATATTTGTTAATTTAACTCCACAATGAATTATATTTCATAAATTTGTAAATTAAAATTCTAAAAATATGAAACTCCCTAAATTTTTAATGGCAGATAATTCTGAATTTCCAGAAGATTTATTTGTAGTACACACAGAATACCCAAGATTCATCCTAAACGTAGAAGAAGAAGAGGTAGAATGGTTAGATGATCTAGAAGGTGACGACGAAGAAACCATCGCTAACGAAGCTACTCAAGTAGTAGAGCAAGCATTCAAATGGTGCGACGAAGAGTTAGCTAAGTATGATGACGAAGAAGATGAAGACTAAATCATAAAAAAATCCTCGAAATAATTTTCGAGGATTCTTTTTTTATTGTTTCTTAAATTTCAATAGCAATAAATTATCTTTATATAGTTCTAAATAACCTTCATTGACTACATATTTATTCACTTGCTCTAACACTGAAAAATAACTTTGCTCCGTCATCATATTATCACAAGCCATTTTAGTAGCTCCTACATTTCCCACATCAAAAGTCCCGTTTGAAGCGGTAATCACCACATCAGAAAAATAGTTATTGCAACCACCATTTCCTGTAATTCTTTTTCCTTCTATTACTAAAGTAGGTGCTTTCGCTCCTGAAAAATTATTATCTACCAAAGTCCATTTTGTATTGGCAACAGATTCTTGTTTAGAACCAATTTTAGAAATTGTAGCACATGAAATCACAGTTGTAGAAATCAAAAGTGCCCAAAATATTTTTTTCATATGAAGATATTTATTGTTTTTTAAAGGTCATATGCAATCGCTGAATATTAAAGAGCATTGGTATTTGCTCATCATGGCGATTTCATATTCTAAAAATTTATCTTTCAAATGTAAGAAAAAAGTCGAGATTTCTATTCTCATCTCGACTTAAATTTTTACTAAATTATCTTAATTCTGCGTTGAATTCTTTTTGGAAATTCTTAATCAGCGAATTCATCACTTCTGTAATTTCTTTGTCTTCTAAGGTTTTTTCCTCGTTTAACAACTCGAAACTCATCGCGTAAGATTTCTTGCCTTCTGGTAAGTTTTTTCCTTCGTAAACATCGAATAGATTGATGTTTTTCAGGAATTTAGATTTATTTTTTCTCGCCGAAGCATATAAATCTGCATAATAAACATTTTTATCTACCAATAGCGCTAAATCTCTTCTGATTTTATTGAATTTCGGAATATCTACGAATTTGAAATTATCTGTTTTTCTAAGCGCTTGACAAGTTTCTAACTCTATTTCTGCATAGAAGCAATCTTGGTCTATATCAAACTCTTTCAACAGTTTAGGAGATACTTTTCCTAATCTGGCAATAGTTTTTCCGTTTGCTGTAATTTCTAAAGCATCACCGAATCTTTCATCTTCTAAAGACTTTTCTTCTGTAACAAGATTTAATCGGTCAAGAAGTACTTTCACATAAGCTTTTAGCATGTAAAAATCAGAGGCAGATTTTGGCATCAACCAGTTTTCTGCATACGTTCTACCAGTTGTAAGCAATGCTAATTGTTTTCTTTCCTCATATTTCTCGAACTTGTGATAAATTTTACCCAATTCGAAGAATTTGATGTCTGGATTTTTACGGTTGATATTGTAAACTGCATTTCCTAAAAGCCCTTCTAATAAAGATTTTCTCATAAAAGCTAAATCTCCACTCAAAGGATTTAAGAGTTTTACAGCGTTGGTTTCGTCTTTAACAGAAGTAAGAGAATTGTTCATCACTTCATTGAAACCATTGCTCTGAAGCGTTCTTGCCCAAGAATTTTCTAGTTCATCTTGGTCATTTACACTTAGTTTTACTGGAGTAAATGCAATTTTTTGAGGTGCATCTACTTTATTATAGCCGTAAATTCTGAGAATTTCTTCTATTACGTCTATTTCTCTGGTCACATCTGCTCTATAAGCAGGAACAGACAATTCTAAACCATCTGGGATATCGTTAAGAACTGAAATATCCAATGATTTTAAAATTTCTTTTACTTTCTCTCTGTGAATTTTGATGCCTAAAATTTTATCGAGTTGAGAGTATCTAAAAATAACTTTAGTGTCTTCTATTTTTTTAGGATAAAATTCTAAAAGATTTCCTACTTTTTTACCACCTGCAATTTCTTCGATCATTTTGATGGCATGAGTAATAGTAGTTCTGGTATTATTAGGATCTACTCCACGTTCGAAACGGAAAGAAGCATCTGTATTTAAACCGTGAGCTTTTGCCGCTTTTCTAATCGCTACTGGATTGAAATAAGCAGATTCTAAGAAAATTGTGGTTGTAGATTCAGAAACGCCACTGTCATTTCCTCCGAAAACACCACCAATACACATTGGTTTATTGTTTCCGTCTTTAATCATTATTTCTGAACCATTAAGGGTTCTTTCTACACCATCTAAAGTAACAAACTTAGTTCCTGCATCATTTACGCCTACTTTTACTTTTTTGCCTGCAATTTTATCTGCATCAAAAGCGTGAAGAGGTTGACCAAAACCATGTAAAATATAATTGGTAATATCTACTACATTATTAATTGGCGAAAGTCCAATCGCTTTTAATCTGTCTTTCAACCATTCTGGAGATTCTGAAATTTTTACATTTTCGATTACAGCACCAATATATCTTGGGCATAATGCTTCATCTTCTACTTCCAGTTCAAAACCATGTTCTCCTTCTGTATTCACTAAAGCTGTAGAAACTTTCTCGAATTCAGACTTTAAACCGTTGGTTGAAAGAAAAGCATGTAAATCTCTTGCTACACCATAGTGAGACATTGCATCTGTTCTGTTTGGTGTTAAGCCGATTTCGTAAACCTCATCATTGGTTAAATTAAAATATTTTGCAAAAGGTTCTCCTACTTGGTAAATTTCTTCGTCTAGAACCATAATTCCACCGTGATCGTCTGAAAGTCCTAACTCATCTTCTGCACAAATCATTCCTTGAGATTTTTCTCCACGTATTTTTGCTTCTTTCATTTCGAAAGCACTGCCGTCTTTAGCATAGATTTTAGTGCCAATTACAGCAACAGGAACGGTTTGACCAGCAGCAACATTAGGAGCGCCACAAACAATTTCTAAAATTTGGTCACCACCAATATCTACAGTAGTTTTTTTTAGTTTATCTGCATTAGGATGTTGTTCGCAAGTCAAAACTTTTCCAACTACAATTCCTTCTAAACTGCCTTTTACAGATTCAAATTTTTCTATTCCTTCTACTTCAAGACCAATATCTGTAAGAAAAGCACCAATTTTATCTGAAGCTAAATCTGTTTTGATATAATCTTTTAACCAATTGTTTGAGATTTTCATTTTTAATTATTTGTTTTGTTAAAACAAGTATTATTTACAAAATTTAGAATTTCATTATGATTTTTTAAATTATAAAATTTACACTGATACCAATCAACAGCAATAAACTTATAGTTTTCTCCTAAAAATTCTAAAAATTTTATTCTTTTTTCTTTTTCTAATTTTTCTTTCACTAATCCTGTAAACCAAATATTTTTAATTTGAGTTTGATTTAAATCAAAAACTAATGCATAATCATTATTTCCAAAAAGTTTAGCTTTTTCAGAATTTATTACTAAACCTGCGTCTTGCATTATATATTGTTTGACTTCACAAAATCCATAGTCTAACATTTTATTTGAAAATAATGAAAAATCTAAATTTATTTTTTCTGTAGGAAGCGGTTTTTGTGATATTTCTGTAATATCTTTAAATCCATTCTCATCAAAATTTTCATTTCCAAAGTTTAATATTCTCTTCGTTTCAGACTTTATAAAATCAATATTTTCAATTGAAATAAATTCAACCATTAAATAATCATCTTCCCAAAGATTTAAAATAGTATTTTCAACAGAAAAATCATTATTTGAATAATATTTTTTTCTATCTCTGTTCAAAAAATCTCTAAATAAATCTAAAAGTCCCATTCTTAATTAAAGAAATGCAAATATCGTGATTTTTTGAGAGATTAGGAAATTTTAGAATTGCAAATTAGGTTTCATCTAAAGCCAAATTATAATTCAATAAAAAAGTCGTCTCGAAATTTCGGACGACTCTATTGATATTTTAACTTTTTACTTTTACCTTTTTACTTGGCTCTTGTAAAAATATTACATTCCAATTACTGGCATAGAAAGCATTAGGATGTGTTCGTTTTCGTCTAAACCGTCAACTGGTTCTACAATTCCTGGTCTGTTTGGTTGAGACATTTTCATCGTGATATCTTCTGAACCTAAAACTGATAACATTTCTGTTAAAAATTTAGAACTGAAACCAATGTTGATATCTTCACCTTTGTAATCACAAGGAATATTCATATCTGCTTTGTTTGCGTATTCTGTATCTTCTGCATGAAGATGCAACACGTTACCAGAAAGTTTAAATCTAACTTGGTTGGTAGATTTGTTTGATAAAATACTTGCTCTTCTGATAGAACTTAGCAATAAGTTTCTGTTTACCGTCAAAACATTCGGATTTTCTTTAGGAATTACTGCAGAGTAATTAGGATATTTTCCGTCAATTAATCTACAAATCCAGATATTTTCTCCGAAAGTGAATTTCGCCATATTTTCATTAAACTCGATGACAACTTCGTCATTAGAATTTGACAAAATATTTTTGAAAATAGACAAAGGTTTCTTCGGCATGATAAACTCTACCGCCTCTTTATTGGTAACATCTGTTCTTTTATACACCACTAATCTGTGAGAATCTGTAGATACGAAATTGGTTTCTTTTTCTGTAAACTGGAAAAGAACTCCCGTCATCACAGGTCTTAGAGAATCGTTGCTTGTTGCAAACAAGGTATTGCTTAGCGCATCTGCTAAAACACCAGAAGCTAGCGTTACTTTTTGTGACGCATCAAATTCTGGTAATTCTGGATAATCTTCTGCATTATCTAGCGCTACTTCGTAATTGTCTTTTTCATCTAAAATTTCTAAAAGACCACCTTCACCAGACTCAGAATCTTTTACTGAAAAAGTAAGCGGTTGGTCTCCAAAAGTTTTAATTAAATCTTGAAAAATTTTTGCAGGAACAGCAATTTTGCCTTGATCATCAGATTTTACAGCAAGAGAAGTAATAAGGGTGGTTTCGCCATCAGAAGCAGTTATTTTTAGAATTTCATTTTCTAATTCAAAAAGAAAATTTTCTAAAATGGGTCTTGACTGCGAACTAGAAATTACACCACTTACCACGTTAAGAGCTTTCTGTAATTCGCCACTTGCAACTATAAATTTCATAAATTAAAAAATTATTAAGTATACAAAGATACAATTTTGATAATAATAGACAAAGTCGAAAATCATTAAATTTTATTCAGTTTTCAACATTGAGAGAATATTGACTTTTCTGTAGTCATTTATTTTATGGTCAAAGATATCAGCAGAGTAATAAGTGATATTTACTTTTTTACCTACTAAATCTTGATATTTCTTTTCGAGTTCTATATTAGAATCTACATTAGAAATCCAATAAAATCTGGTCAAAATACCATTATCGCCTTTCAAATAAAAAATAACGAAGGCATCTTTTTCGATTTTGGTGATTTCGCCATTCATAAATTCCGCTGAATTTTCTTGTGCAGAAGATTCTTGAGCATATTCATCCGCAAGACCAGACTGGTCTACAAAATTGATAAAAGTATCTGCACATTCTGAAACCATGAGTATTCCTAATTTCTCGCCCAATTCTCCCATTTTTTCGTCATTGGTAATATCTTTGGACAAATCTATGCCATATTCTTTTTTGATTTGCTCTTTGTAAGGAGTAGAAACTTTTATGAAACACAAGCCTAATTGCATCTGCATCATTTCTTTAGATTTTTTCTCCAATTTTATTTCTCCAATGCATTTACAAGCATCTTGCGCTATTTTTTTCTTAAAATCTTCTTGAGAATAAGAGAATAACGAAAAGATAGAAAAGAAAAGAATAATAAGTTTTTTCATGGTTTTTAAAATGATTAATCCTTTGGTAAAAGTAACGAAATT